>QCRA01000067.1 GCA_003212035.1 Prochlorococcus sp. AG-459-D04 | reverse complement strand
AAGAGAACTCAGTCAAGAAATGTCCAGAACTCCAACTGTTACTGAACTTGCGAAATATGTAGAGCTCCCCGAAGATGATGTTAAAGATTTGATGTGCAAAGCTGGGCAGCCAGTAAGTCTTGAAACAAAAGTTGGTGACGGAGAAGATACTGTTTTATTAGATTTACTGGCAGGGGGCGAAGATTTACCAGACGAACAAATTGAGATGGATTGTATGAGAGGTGATCTGCATTCTCTTTTACATCAATTACCTGATCTTCAATGTAGAGTTTTAAGAATGAGATACGGAATGGATGGTGATGAGCCAATGTCTCTTACAGGTATAGGAAGGGTACTAGGAATTAGTAGAGATCGAGTAAGAAACTTAGAACGAGATGGGCTAAGAGGCTTGAGAAGACTCAGTGATAATGTAGAAGCCTATTTTGTTTCTTGAATAAATTCATTTATTAGTGTATTTGTTATTTCAGGTTCTTCATCATGAGGACAATGACCAGCTCCTTTTATAATGTCTAATCTTTTAATATTCCTGAATTCTTTCTTCCACCTTTTTGCTTCATTTAGAGATTCCCAAGGATCTTTTTCTCCCCATATCAATTGGATTGGAGCATCAACCTTATCGAAAAGGTCAGTAGCGAGATAGTCATCAAATAAGTTAATAAAACCTCGGAATGCTTCTTTAGAGTTTTCCCTTTGAGAGGGTTGATAAAGTATTTCAATCAATTCATTATCAATATTTTTTCCTGAAGGATAAGCTTGTTCAAGTATTTTCTTGATAACTTTCGGATTAGCAGCTCTTGTAAAAAGTGTATTACTTATTACTCTTTGTCTGACTATTGTTTTAAGAACTGGTCTCAGTAGATTCATTAAGATATCACTTTTTTTTAAACGTTTATCATCCATAGTCCTTTGGGCACAATCAATCAAAATTATACCTTTGCAATTATCCTTGAGGATTGCAGCAGTTTTCAATGCAATAACACCACCAATTGAATTTCCTACCAAGTAAACAGGGGAATTTATTACCTCTGCACAAAATGTTGATATTTGATTACCCCATAATTCAAATGAATATTTAATTGAGTTTTCTTTGTAAGATTCATAATTTAATAAAGCTCTTGGTTGGCTGCTTTTCCCAAATCCTAATAAGTCAATTGCGTAGCAGTTAGAAAATTTACCAAGAAAATCTTGATTATGTCTCCAGTGGTTTTTTGATGCCCCAAATCCATGAATTAACAAAATTTTAATATTTTTTTCAGAAGTAGACTCTTTTGATAAAGACCAAGAAATTTCCCAATTTTTCCACTTCCAAGTTTCAGATTTATTTAAAGACACTATAAATATGCTTTTAATTAAACTTTAATTCAAAAAAAAATTATTCGTTTTTAATAAATTATTCTTAGTTAAGAAAAATCGTTCATTTCATGAAAAAGAAAAAGGTCATATGTATTGGAGAGGCTTTAATAGACAGAATCAGAAATAAGTCAAATCAAGGATTTACAGATTTTTTGGGTGGTGCGCCGGCTAATGTTGCTTGTGCATTAAGAAAATTAAAAATAGATTCAACATTCATAGGAAGTTTGGGTAGTGATGATTATGGAAAAAAATTTATTGCTCAATTTAATAAATTAAACGTTAATTTAGATTTCTTGCAATTAAATAATGATTCATCTACTCGCGTGGTTAATGTAGGTAGAGATCAATTTGGAGATCGTTTTTTTTCAGGCTTTGAGGAAAGCCCTCATTCATGTTTTGCAGATGAAGTTCTTAGTAAGAAATTAATCGAAAAAGAAATTTTAAATTTGGAGAAATCTTTTCTAGAAACAAAATATTTGGTTACAGGAACGATCTTATTATCATCTCCAATATCAGCAGAGACTATTTTTTTTCTTCTTGAACAGGCTAAAAAATTTGAAGTCAAAATAGTTATTGATTTGAATTGGAGAGAGGTCTTTTGGGATCATTCATGTTTTTCATCAGAAATGAGTAAAATCCTGAGAGTAAATTTAATCAAGAAAT
>QCRA01000066.1 GCA_003212035.1 Prochlorococcus sp. AG-459-D04 | reverse complement strand
AGTAGATGCAACAGGATATGATCCTGTTTTTCTTAAATTAAAATCTTGTGGTCCTTTGGCTGTACAAACTTGTTATGGAATAGTGGGTAATTTTAGTAAACCTCCGCTGAAAAAAGGACAGTTTGTTTTAATGGATTATAGAAATGACCATCTTAATGAAGAGCAAAGAAAAGAACCGCCCACTTTTCTTTATGCAATGGATATGGGAAATGGGAAATATTTTCTCGAAGAAACATCTCTTGGCTTAGTAAATCCTCTAACAATGGAAAATTTAAAAGAGAGACTGGAGAAGAGGCTATCTTATCGAAATATATCTATTACAAGCATGCAACACGAAGAGCTTGGTTTATTTCTTCCAATGAATATGCCAATACCAGATTTCAAACAACAAATACTTGGATATGGTGGTGCTGCTTCAATGGTACATCCAGCATCAGGATACTTAATTGGTAATGTTTTAAGAAGAGCTCCACTTGTCGCAAAAGCAGTAGCAGAAGCAATTAAAAACAAAAATCTTAGTACCTATCATATTGCAAGAAAAGGTTGGGAAACTTTATGGTCAAAAGAATTAATTAGAAAGAAATCACTTTACCAATTTGGATTAGAAAAACTCATGAGGTTTGACGAAAAACTATTGAGAGAATTTTTTGGCAGTTTTTTCCAACTACCTAAAAATCAATGGTACGGTTTTCTAACTGATACTCTTTCCTTAAGAGAGATTGTATACGCGATGTGCATAATGTTTATAAAGGCTCCATGGAGTGTAAAGAAAGGTCTGATGATTATGCATGGTAGAGAGTTTAAAATGTTGCTTAGGATAATATTCCCAAATATAGTTTCAAAATGAGAACAATACTAATAAGCGGAGCTAGTAGAGGTATTGGATTAAATATTGCTCATAAAGAATTAAAAGAAGGCAACAGAATTAGTGTTGGTATAAGAAATCTAGAATCATTAAAGGGAAGTGTTATTGATCCAAATAAATGGCCAGAAGGGAGAATTATAATTAACGAATATGATGCAATAAACAAAATATCAGCCGAAAATTGGATAAAAAATACTGTAGATGAATTTGGAGGATTTGATTCAGTAATAAATTGTTCTGGAATATTATCGAAAGTTCCTTTTCTATTCAAAGATGGCGATGAAGAAGACATTTTAAATACACTAAATATCAACTTTTTGGCAATTTGGAATTTATGTAGGCTTTCTTGGGATCATTTATGCGCCTCAGGCAGAGGAAGAATTATTGTTTTAGTTTCAATGAGTGGGAAAAGATCTAAAGGGGATTTAGCAGCTTATTCTTCCTCAAAGTTTGCTTTGATGGGATTATGCCAAACAATGAAAAATAAAGGTTGGGATAAAAATATAAGGATTTCAGCAATTTGCCCAAGTTGGGTTAATACAGAAATGGCTCAAAATATCTCTTCTCTAGACAAATCAAGCATGACACAACCTGAAGATATTGCTGAAATATGCTCAACGATTCTAAAGTTACCTACCCAATCAGTTCCATTTGAAATTGCCTTAAATTGTAATTATGAAATTTAACCTAATTTGAAAATTAAGTAAGCCATTGAGAGCATTGCGATTGCTATGAATAAACCTTTTATTCGATTTGTTAACAATGAAAAAAGAGATAAATCTTCAGAAAAGTATCCACCAAAACTACCTGTAATGAATAATACAACCATTGGTAGAGATGCGACGCCAAAAGAATAAGATATAGCTTTTACAAATCCAAAATTCAGATAATTTAATATAAAGGAACTTAATGAAAACAATAAAAAGGATGCAAAAAGGGTAATGGAAACTTCAGCGTCTAAAGTGTGAGGTAAGCTTCCCTTTAATTCAAATTGCTTTTTGCATTGTCTAATTTGTCTTTTAGAAAGCTTTAAATAACCGGTTTCAGGAATTCTTTGTGACTTATATTTTCTTAGTAATCTTGCTTCAAGAGTTTCTGGCTCCTTTGTCATAATTGACGTTAATAATTCATCTGGTTTTAATTTCTTAATTTTCTTTTCAAGATTATCCGTTTTACCAATTCTATAAAGATCTCCTATTCTTATGAGGTAAACATATCCCGACATTTGCGTTGTAAAATTAAATCTGTTCTTATTTAAATAATACTAAAAG
>QCRA01000065.1 GCA_003212035.1 Prochlorococcus sp. AG-459-D04 | reverse complement strand
GAAGAGTCCATTTAAATATTGGGATAATAATGTTTTAGGAACTTTGAATTTATTGAAAGTGATGGATATATTCAATTGTAGAACTATTGTCTTTAGTAGTAGTGCAACTATTTACGGCAACAATAGTAAGCCTCTTAAGGAAGATTTTGAAATTAAACCCATTAATCCATATGGGCATACAAAAGCATCAGTGGAGTATCTTCTTGAAAGTGTATTTAAAAGTGATGAGAATAGATGGAGAATAGCAAATCTAAGATATTTCAATCCTATAGGAGCTCATAAAAGTGGATTGATAGGTGAAGATCCTTTAAGAAATCTCAGTAATCTTTTTCCTTATATTTGCCTAGTTGCTAAGGGTAAATTTGAAATCCTAAATGTATTTGGTAAAGACTGGCCAACTTTTGATGGTACCTGCGTAAGAGATTATATTCATGTTGTTGATTTAGCTAATGCACATGTAAAAACCTTAGACTACTTATTCGATAATGAACCTGAAATTATTAAGATAAATATTGGAACAGGTATTGGCACTAGTGTTTTAGAACTTATCCATACCTTCCAAGAAGTAAATAAATGTAAGATCCCATATAGATTCTGTGATAGACGTATTGGAGACGTTCCTACCTTGGTTGCAGATAATTCTAGAGCACTTAATTTGCTGAAGTGGGAACCTTATAGAACTATAAAAGATATGTGTTTAGATGGTTGGAATTGGAACACTCTTAATCCTGATGGATATAAAGAATAGTTAACAAAAAAAAATTTTTATAGAAGTATTACTTGTATTCTGAACCATCACCTATTCTCCAATAAAGAAGATTTCTTGTGAGTATATCTTGTGGATTTAAAAGGGATCTAGTATCAAAAATCCAAGAGGGTTTTCTCATAATTTTTGAAACTCTTTCCCAATCTATTTTTTTATAATCTTCCCATTCTGTAAGGATCAATACGGCATCAGAACCTTTAATTGAATCATAAATATCATCACATTTTGCCCAAGTCCCATTTTTTAATTTGGAATTTGAATCATAAGAATCTAGGGATTGATTTTTAGAGTAAATTAGGAGTTCTCTATATATTTGTGCAGTATTTACTTTTGGATCATGAATACTTAGTGTTGCCCCTTCTTCAATAAGATCCTTACATATTTGTATAGCAGCCGACTCTCTTGTGTCGTTTGTATTCGCTTTAAAGGCAAAACCTAAAATGGAGATTTTCTTACCTGAGACTGTTCCAAATAGTTTCTTTAATACTAATTTGGATATCCGGTGTTGGTGCCAGGAATTTAACTTAACTACTCCTTCCCAAAAATCTGCGACTTCAGGTAACCCAAAATATTCCGATAAGTAAACAAGATTTAAAATATCTTTTTTAAAGCAGCTTCCTCCAAATCCAGGCCCAGAGGATAAAAACTTATCTCCAATTCTTTTGTCAGATCCAATTGCTCTTGCGACTTCTCTAACATCAGCTCCAGTTGCCTCACACAAAGCACTTATTGAATTAATTGAACTCACTCTTTGAGCTAAAAAAGCATTTGCTGTAAGTTTGGCTAATTCACTACTCCAAATATTTGTTCTCAGGATTTTATTAGGATTAACCCAATGTGTGTAAATTTCAGATAAACAATCAATTGCCTGTTCATCCCTACCTCCAATTAAAACTCTATCTGGATTAAGAAGGTCGTTAATTGCGGAACCCTCAGATAAGAATTCCGGATTAGATAAAACATCAAAAGTTTTATTACTATTGTTTGACTTCATTGAAACTTGTAATATCTCATCTATGACTTCTGCAGTCCTGACGGGAAGGGTAGATTTTTCAACTACTATAGTATGACCCTCTGCAAAATCAGCAACTTGCCTAGCGCAAGCCTCAACCCATTTCAGATCACTAGCTTTACCTGCTCCCAACCCTTTTTTTTTGGTTGGAGTATTTACTGAAATAAAAACAATATCTGCATTTTTAATTTTTTCGTGGATTAGATTTGAGAAATTTAAATTTTTCCCTCTGCATCTTTCAACAATTTCTGCAAGACCTGGTTCAAATATTGGTAATTTTTCAAGATTAGTATCATTCCATCTATCTATTCGCTCCACATCTAAATCAACAACTTCAACATTTATTTGAGGACACTTATCTGCTATTACAGCCATTGTTGGTCCTCCAACGTAACCAGCACCTATACAGCAAAT
>QCRA01000064.1 GCA_003212035.1 Prochlorococcus sp. AG-459-D04 | reverse complement strand
AAGAAAGTTTTTTGATCAAATAGCTGCCGGCAGAATTGATGCAGCGTATGGTTTGACTACAAAAACTTATAAAACTCATGTTAAGCGCCAAGACTTTCTTAAATTTTTAGCTAGTTTAAACCTCAATAAATATAGAAATTTAAAATCAGGAAGACCTAGAGTCCAAGAAGATCAAATCATAATAACTTTAAATTTAAAATCAGAAGATAAACAAGATGAGCTGCCATTAGATTTCACTTTCGCAAAAACTGACGATGATTGGAAAATAGACAGAATAGCAAAAGTGAATTAATAATTTCTTGTGAGGCAAAAAGAATTGTTTAAAGAAGAGATAATACATCAATTAGAATTACATCCAAGCAGATTAGATAAAGAAAAAATCATTTCAGAAGCAATGGAACAAGGTTTAGATGATTTTTTTGAGGGAATCCGTATGGCACTTGATCCATTGGTAACTTTTGGTGTAAAAATTGTTCCTGAGAAAGAGTTTGAAAAAAGTCAAAATTTTTTATGGAAAGATTTTAGGGAATTAGCAAATAAGCTTATTCAAAGAGAACTTACTGGTCACGCTGCTCGCGATGCAATTATTACGGCTATGGAATCTGCCACAAAAGAAGAGTGGAACGGATTTTATAGACGAGTTTTAATTAAAGATCTTAGATGTGGTGTATCTGAAAAAACCATAAATAAGATAGCCAAAAAATTTCCCAAATATGCGATTCCTATTTTTTCTTGTCCTTTAGCTCATGACAGTGCAAATCATGAAAAAAAAATGATAGGAAAAAAGCAAATTGAAATCAAATTAGATGGAGTGCGCGTCTTAACCATTATTAGACAAAATAAAGTAGAAATGTTTTCTCGTAATGGGAAACAATTCCATAATTTTGGTCATATTATCTCAGAAATAGAAAACGTCTTAAAAGAAGATCCTGCACCTCATGACTTAGTCCTAGATGGTGAAGTAATGAGCGCTAACTTTCAGGATTTAATGAAACAGGTTCATAGAAAAGATGGCAAACAAACAAAAGACGCAGTTTTACACCTATTTGACTTATGTCCCCTTGAAAACTTCCAAAAAGGGAGATGGAACACTAGTCAAACAGCAAGAAGTTTATTAGTAAAAGAATGGGTAGCAAAACATTCTATGCTTCTAAGACACATAAAAACACTTGAATGGGAAAATGTAAATCTCGACTCCATTGAGGGACAGAAAAGATTTATAGAGCTGAATAAATCTGCCGTGGAAGGTGGATATGAAGGAGTAATGATTAAAGATCCTGATGCTATGTATGAATGTAAAAGAACACACAGTTGGTTAAAAGCAAAACCTTTCATTGAAGTCACTTTAAAGGTTGTATCGGTTGAGGAAGGCACAGGCCGCAATAAAGGTAGACTAGGAGCTGTCCTAGTAGAAGGGGAGGATGATGGGCATAAATACAGTCTTAGTTGTGGAAGCGGATTTAGTGATATCCAACGTGAAGAATATTGGTCAAAACGGGATCAACTTATTGGTCAACTTGTAGAAATCAGAGCTGATGCTAAAACTAAATCCAAGGATGCGGTGACTTTTAGTCTTAGGTTTCCTAGATTCAAATGCTTTAGAGGATTTAAAGCTGGAGAAAAAGTTTAAATTTTAAAAAAATACTTAACAAAGTAGTCAATGAAAAATGTGGTTTTAAAATAAAAAAACTAAAAATCATGGCTATAAAATGTAAGAATAATTATCAGGACTTTTTGAGAGACTTATGACGAAGAAAACAGTTTTTAACTTCATAAAAACACCTTGTGGACAGGCAAAATATATCGAATTAGAAGCCAACAAAACTTTACTAGGTAAATTTAGACTTTTGTGGTTTATCTTAATTGCATCAATAAGAGATTGGAATATTAAAGAGTAAATTCTTAGGAGTTTTCAAAATATTCTTTGGAGTATTTAGCTGAGAAATATAAAACTAAAGAAGTAGAAATAATTCCAACGATAGTAATATATAAATTATTTTGTGGTTGCACATTTTTTAACTCCTGGATACTTTTTGCCAAACTACCTATTGAGCAGTAAAGAAAAGTTCCTGGAATTATTCCAAGGAGACCAAGAGCGAAATCTCTAAATTTAACATTATTCAAACCATAAAAATAGTTAAGAATACTAAAGGGAAATATCGGAGATAATCTCGCTAAAAAAATTAATTTAAGTCCGCCTTTTTCTACTACTTTTTCCATAACATTTAATTTGGGATAACGGCTAAAAAGATTTTTTAGCTTTTTTGCAAAAAAACTTTTTG
>QCRA01000063.1 GCA_003212035.1 Prochlorococcus sp. AG-459-D04 | reverse complement strand
TAAATCAGCCAATAAATTATTAAAATAATCAGATTTCTCTAAATTTAAAGTTATTGCTTGGTAACCCCATTTACCAAATTTATCAAGTAGTGAAGATCTTTTTATATCTGAAATTAAATCACATTTTGTCAACACTAATGATACTTCAACTCCCATCGATTCTGCCGATATCAAAAACCTGTTAACTTGAGATAAATTTAACTCTGGCTCTTCAACGGAAAAAGTAATGTATATGTTAGAAATATTTGCAACAGAGGGTCTAACTAATAAATTTTTCCTTTTTTTTAGACTTGTTATTAATGCGCGCTTACTTTTTAGATCAATATTTTCAATTACTACTACGTCTCCAACATAAATTAATTCATCCTTAAAATTTATAGACTTTTTCACCTTACATAAAAATTTCTCACTATTACCTGAGTTTTCTTTAATTTTTAAGTCAACTAAAAAAAATTGATTAAATTTTTTTGTAACTAAACCTAAATGTTTACTATTAGTTTTCATTTAATATTTTTATTTGTATAAATTTTTCATTCTCTTTGATTTGCTTAAATAAACATCCCATCTCTTTTAAATTGTTTAAGACCATTTCTTCTGGTTCGCCTCTATCTAGTTCAACTAAAAGTTGTTCATTTTTGGATAACTTTTCCAAAGCCAATTTGATTTTGACAACATTTAAAGGACATGGAACAGATTTAAGATCCAGATGCTTTAAAGAGGTCATTAAGATTCTTTACCAAATAATTTACTAAACAATCCACTACTGGAACTAATATTTTTATCTGAATATTGAGAAGCTAAACCCTCTAAAAGCTTTCGTTCTTCATCGGTTATACGAGTTGGCAATTTTACCTTTACTAAAACTTCATGATTTCCTCTAGCAACCGGATTACCAAGTCTAGGTACCCCTTTATTCTCAAGTGAGAGAGTTGTATTTGGCTGGGTACCACTTGGAATTTTTAGATTGACATTTCCATCAACTGTATTAATTTCAACAGTGTCACCTAAAATGGCCTGTAAATAACTAACAGCTATTTCTGAGTAAATTGTCACGCCATCTCTTTTTAGTTTTGAATCATTCTTAACCTTGATAAAAACATAAAGATCTCCAGGTGGACCCCCTTTTAAACCAACATTTCCCTCTCCGGAAACTCTTAATTTAGTACCGGTATCAACTCCGGCAGGAATATTAATTCTTAATTTTTTTCTGACTTGCTTTACTCCATTACCGCCACAACTTACACATGGATCTGCAATTATCTGACCAGTTCCATTACATGAAGGACATTCAGCTACTTGCGTGAAATTACCAAAAGGAGTTCTGGTGGCTCTCCTAACTTGTCCACTTCCGCCACATGTTGAACAAGTTTTTGGTCCGGTTCCTGGTTTGGCGCCTGTTCCCCTACAGACTTCACAAGTCTCAAGATGAGGAATGTTAATTTCTCTTTGTTGGCCAAATATTGCATCTTTAAAGTCAACATTAAGGTCATACCTTAAATCATCTCCTTGTTGAGGACCTCTTCTTTGAGTTCTTCCTCCCTGAGGATTTTGTCCGCCAAAGCCATTAAAAAAGGTTTCAAACAAATCTGCAAAGCCACCCATGTCCCCCATGTCAGGCATTCCAGCAGCACCTCCAAGGCCAGCCTCTCCAAACTGATCATATCTAGCTCTCGTGTCAGGATCAGCTAATGCTTCATAAGCCTTGCCAATTTCTTTAAATTTATCTTCAGCCCCAGGTTCCTTATTTACATCAGGATGATATTGTCTTGCTAATTTTCTATAAGCCCTTTTTAAGGTATCCGCATCAGCATCTCTTGAAACTCCAAGTATTTGGTAAAAATCAGCCATTAAATAATACTTAAATAAGAATTTGGAATTTATACATCTTCAGAAGTGCTTGCCTCTGAATCAACATCCCCTCCAACTGTATCCTTTTCTACTTCCTGTTGTGAATTTTGTTTACCAGGCCCCATAGAAACCTTAACCAATGCATGTCTCAAAACCTTACCTTCTAGATGATATCCTCTCTGCAATTCTTCAATAATAAAATCCTCTTCAAACTCATCACTAGGCTCTCTTAATACGGCTTCATGCAAGTTTGGATCAAATTGCTGACTAACAACTCTCATGGGTGAAACTCCCTGTTGCTTTAAAACTTCTACCAATTGTTTATACAAACCTTGATAACTTCTATGAAGAGCTTGAGCTTCTTCACTTTCTGGTTTAAGTTGTTGTCTTGCTCTTTCAAAATTATCTACAATAGGAAGTATTGCCGTTAAAGCCTTTGAAACGAGT
>QCRA01000062.1 GCA_003212035.1 Prochlorococcus sp. AG-459-D04 | reverse complement strand
CGTTCATCTCGTTTTACGAGCCGCATTAAGATTGAAGCCAAGGAACGGGGACTTCAGTCAAAAATGAAATTTAGTCACATAACTATTATGTCTAATAACGTATCTACCTCAGTAAGTAGTAACAATATTACTGCTGTATTTGCAGGTTTTCTTGGAGCATTTATTGTTGGTTCTCTTGGAGTCCAACTTGTAAGAACCCAAAAGCCTTCTTTTCAATCTCAACCATTAAAAGTTCAACCAGTTATCGCTCATCAATCAACTTTATGGGCAGCTTTAGGAGAACAAGATACTCCTATTGTTAAAAATAAAGTTTCTAATGCAAAAACTACAGGAGTTGTCCCTGTTATAGGTTCTGAAGCAACTCTTTGGGCTCCTCTAGGTATAGGTAATTAGTAAATTAGGTCTTTTAATAAACCGAAGGGGGTTTTTTAACCCCCTTTTTTTTATTAATTGCATAAAAAAGATGATTGAAAATTTTCAATCCAATTCATGGCTAACTATAAATTTAATCAGGGTTTGGAAACAATGTAATCGTAGATACCAACAGCTTTTTTATTAATTGATTATAAATTAAAAACACGAGTTAACCCGTTCCAATTTGTTGACTCTGAGGTTTTAACCGTTGACACCTTATCTACTTCTAGTTGTAATTTGCTAGTTTCAAGATTCAAAAACGGTATTTATATATTTTAAATTATGGAAAAAAAAATCACAAAGAAATACGCCGATCTCATAGTCCAGGCCAATAATTCAACTGGTAAGAAAGAAACTTTGTCATTAATTAAACAAGCAACAAAATTAAAAACCAAACTTGATCAATACGAAATGATGTAGTTTCTTAATGATCGATAGGCAATTCGAAATTAGGTACAAACTAGCTCTTTTTTTTTTATCATGCTATACAAATACTAAGAAATGATTTAACTTCTTCTGTTTCAAAAAATATTGTGGAATTAACTGCGCTAATTAAGGATTACGTCGCTACAAAATTATTATCAAGTATTGAAATTGACTTTCTTGAAGGAGAATTATGGGAAACTACTCAACATATCGCAGAAATAAATACAGTTATCAAAGCTCCAAAAAATATTTGTAAGAAATTAGGACTAGATGAAAATTCTTGTTGGCAATTGTGTTGTGCAGCCGTTCTTGACACCTTAAGACCATTAAAAAATGGGCAAAATAGAGTAGATGATTTAAAAAGATTAATTAATCTTTATGAAATTAGCTACATATAAACTAAAGACTCAATGATACGTTTACTTATTGCATCAATTCTTTTTTTTACTCCACTAGGAGGTTTTGCTGATGAAAAGCAAAGAGAAATTGAGAATGAAGCTATAAGTCTTGTTATTAAAAAATATGGAAAAGGCTTAGAAAATAGATTAAAAGGAACGGGAGCAACTCCCAGTTATCGAAGTTGGTATGAAAATGATTGTTTTGTAAGTATTGCAGCAGGTACATACCAAGAAGATACTTGGTCTGCAATGAAGTGGTTTAGCGTTAATGTCTGTTCTGAATCAGCTGAAATAATGGGAAGTGAATGAAGGAAATAAAACGCCTATTAGTTTTGCAGCATTTAGAAATAGAGGGGCCTGGTCTTTTTGAACAATTTGCTAAAGAAAAAGATTTAAAAATCGAAATTATTCGTTTAGATAATAAAAATGCTCTGCCGCAAACAAAAAAAGGTGACTTGATTTTAATTATGGGTGGACCAATGGGAGTTAAAGATATTGGAAGCATAAGATATCCATGGCTTAAGTTAGAAAGAGATTTTATAAGAAAAGAAATAGAAAATGAGAGACCTATAATCGGTGTTTGCTTAGGTGCTCAGTTGCTTGCGAGTGCTGCTGGGGGAGATGTAGAAATTCTTAAATATGGATCACCTCCAAAAGCATTACCAGAAATTGGATGGTCTCAAATTTTTATAGACAAATCGAATAAAGACTTTAATGCACTATTTGAAGACCCTTTTTATGTCCTGCATTGGCATGGAGATAGGATTTTATTACCGAATAAAGCAGTACTTATTGCTAGTAGTGCACTTTGTAAGGAACAGTTTTTTAGGATTGGTAATTTTGCTTACGGATTGCAATTCCATATAGAGACTACGGAGGGCATGATAAATAAGTGGATTAAAGAAGATAAAGAATTTGTCCTTAAAGGATTGGGCTCAAATGGTCAGGAAATTTTAAAAGAAGAGAATAAAAAATATATTGATAAAACTTTTTTAAAAAGAAAGCTTCTAATAAGTAAATTATTTGAATTTTTAGATAATTAAAAAGAGAATAATCATCCAGCAAAAAAGGGCTTGATAAAGC
>QCRA01000061.1 GCA_003212035.1 Prochlorococcus sp. AG-459-D04 | reverse complement strand
TCCCTTGAACATCTTCGATAGATAACATTTCTTGACTAGCCATCATATTAGGGCGAACTCTATTTATTACAAGTTGGATAGGCTCAATATCTGAAGTATTAAGAATTCCTATTACTCTATCCGCATCCCGCACTGCAGATAATTCTGGATTAGTGACAACAATAGCTTCTTTACAGGCTGCAAGAGCATTTTTAAAGCCATCTTCTACACCTGCAGGACAATCCACTAAGACAAAATCAAAGTTTTCACTAAGTAGTTCACTAATTTTTTTCATATCTTCGGGCTTCATCCAATCCAACATCCTTGGATCACCAGCAGGCAGAAGAGCAAGATTTGGTTCTTTTTTATGTCTTACCAATGCTTGGTCAAGCCGACAATTCTTGTCTAGAACATCTTGAGCAGTATAAATGATGCGATTTTCTAATCCTAGAAGAAGATCTAAATTTCTTAAACCAAAATCAGCATCTAATACTGCAGTTGTTGCTCCGCTATTAGCAAGTGCTATGCCGAGGTTTGCAGTTAATGTTGTTTTACCAACCCCTCCTTTGCCTGAACAAATTAATATTGTGCGAGTATTTTTCCCCACGATTTTAAAGATTTTCCAAATAATAAAGCCACATGCAGAAAGTTAAATATTTTAAATATTAAGTAATTCTTAAATTTATCTAGTTTGAATTAATTTATTGCAAATGATTGATTAATTTTTATTTTCGATTATGAGAGGTTTGATAATTATCATTTGTTTATCTATTATTGCAATTTCTGGATAATAATTTTTGGGCTTATCCTTTGGTCCAACAGCTATCAAATCTGCAATTCTCAACTGTAAAGGGTTTAGATAAAGTGATGAAATTGAGGCATTTTTATCCCCACTTTTCCCTGCGATTGCGATCCCTAATAATTTGCCCCAAACGTAAATATTTTTCTTAGCGGAAACAATTGCTCCTGGATTGACGTCCCCAATAATGCAAAGGTTTCCATTTGAAGATATTCTTTCACCCGAACGTACTGTTCCTTTGTGAAAAATATCGTCTTTCTTTTTGGGATTTAACAATAGTAACTTATTGTTAATCTCTTGCTCTCTGAAAAAAGCTGAATCTATCTTTAGAGACTTTCCAGTTAATATTGTATCTCTATTATTTGAGTAAATGCATAAGGAACGAACATTAATTTTGTCAAAATGATTTTTTAGTTTTGATAATTGATGAGAACTTATTGACTTATTGACAATGAAAATTTTTGCTTCTAAAGGTCCCTCCACGGAGGGAAATTTTTTGAAAGTTTCATTGATATTATCTAAATCTATCAAAGAAAAAATTTCTAAATATTTACTTTTAGTGTTTCTTAAAACGATTTCCACTGAATTTAATCTAGGAATTGTTTTTTATTAATGAAATTTCATTTTTAATTTCATTTTTGATCATACTTGGATAAATAATAAAAGAGCTTTCCACGGATCTCATTAAAGTTTTTATTAATGCAGAACTATTTTCTAATGCGCTTTGGTAAGTACCGTCCCATATTTTGAGTGCATTGTTAGATTCAAAACCTTTAAAAGACCTTTCCTTAATCCCACAAAATATTTCTGAATTATAACCATTCTTTTCGCATAATTTTGTGGCAAATGCAAGGATTTTTAATCTATTTATCTTACTTAAAAAACTTATGTCTGATGCCTTTAATAAATCTCTGTCAATAAACATTTTGCACAGTGTAGAAAGTGGCTCAAAAGAATCATCTTTCCATCTGATCAAATGATAATAAAAGGTTACATCATCATTTCTTATGAAATCATCAAAATCAACATCTTTAGGTGCAAAAATCCATTTATAAAGTGAATTATCTATCCAAATTTTCCTTTCATAATTATGTTTTATTGTTTGTAATATTTTTTCTAGAATCCATGTTGATATTTCGTTTATCCTGTGATTGTAGATTGTTCTATACATCAAGTTTCTTAGTACAAGGAAATGCTCAATAGCGATCACTCCTTTTGGTTGGATTCCTATACTTCCATCAGGTGAAAAAGTAAGAGCTGAAATTATTCTCTCTAAATCTACTAAGCCATAATTAGTGCCTGTGTTGTAACTATCACGTAAAAGATAATCGAGACGATCGCAATCTATCTCACTACTTATCAATGTTTTTAAAGGTTTTGAGAATAGTTGTTTTGAATGAAATAATTCACCAATTTTTCTGGGTAATTCGTTGTCATACTTTTTGAGGATTGAATTTATTGGTGAATAATTTTTAACTAAGTTTGCTGACCATTTTTCGTGATCATGCTTAAATATTGTTTCGCTGGTATGGCTTAAAGGTCCA
>QCRA01000060.1 GCA_003212035.1 Prochlorococcus sp. AG-459-D04 | reverse complement strand
GCCAAAGAACTTGATACTACTCTTGTTAAATAAGCAGCACTGACAGCCTGAAATGTTCCAGAAAAAAGCCAATTTGGTCCATGTAATTTTGTAATGCCAATTAGAGTCTGTCCACTCCATTCAATAACTCCCTGAGCAATTGCTGTCTTTAAAATCTCTTTAGAAACTTTATCTAAAATTTCAGGAGACCAATTACATCCCCATATAGACTTAATTTCTTTAATCATTAATGAATTTAGTACTGTCAATGCCATAACATCAATTGATGGGATAGGAGATAAGAACACAGTTGTCGCGACAAGAATTTGATTTTTTCTTTGGATACCTTTTAAGTGAATTCTTCTTATCCCTTCAATTTCAGATTGCCAGGCAAAATGAAGTTCTTTCAACAGCCTTTTTTTTGTATTTTCAATATTTTTAGATGAACTTATGAAAAACTTCCTTAACGAAAAAGGTATATTTATTATTTCATTCTTATTCATATCAAAAGTAATAATTTTATTTATAAAGTCACCTGAAATTTGCGACTTTAGGTCTTCTATCTGATTTTTGGCTTCTATTTGGTTGGTAGTTAAAGCCACCAACCAGATTGACATATTTTTAGGGAACTTTTCCAGCCATAAAAAATCATTTGCCGATAAAGGCAAGTCTAAAAAATACAAGATTGCATCACTTTTCAAAGCCTCTTCTGGAATAACCTGAGAAGAGTTGTATTTAGGCAGTTTTTCATATAAGTCAAAGTCAAACTTATCTACTTTAAAATGACTTTTTAAAACAGACTTACAACTTTGATAATCTTTTTGTCCAATGCAACTTATTTTTTCTTTTTCCAATCTATTAAGAATCGATTCAAGCGTTTTTTGTCTTTTTGAATTTTGTTTTTCTAATTCATTTGTAGCTTCAAGTTCTTCAAAAAAATTTAAATCTTCATTACATAGTTTTATCCAACCATCTAAATTATTTGGCTCATTAAATTTAGGCTTATCATTCTTCAAGTAAAAATATCCCCCTAAACACAATGCAAAAAATCCTATTGAGCCTCCTGCAAAATGAATTAGGTCACTGACAAACCATTCTCCAAAACCTAATAATAGTAGAATAATAATAAAATTTTTTTTCGGAAACTTTACGAAGTCCTTTAAAAGGTTGTCTTTACTAATATCAAACACATTACTTTATTTTTCTAATTTTATTTTAATGCAAGTTATGAATGAGAAAAGCAAAAATTCATAAGTCGTTAATCAAAAGATAAAAAATTAAGGCTTTTCAAAAGACTTATTGCATAACAAGATGCTAAGTTAATAGACTATTTAAATAACTTAAGAAACATCAAGATGTCTAATTCAAATTTCAGCAATAATCCTGGACAAGAAAATTATAGAAGTCGTTCAAACAATGAAAGATCTAATTTCAGAGATAGATCGGGCGGCAGAAGAGATGGAGGAGGATTTCGCATAAGATTGAGTGATAACGAAATGAAAGCTGTTAAATCAATACAAGAGGCCTTTCAATTAAGATCTACCGTTGCAGTTCTGGGTTTCTCTGTTAGAACGCTTAGCGAAATGATCAAAGACGAAAAATTGATTGAATCAATCACAGAATATGCAAAAAATAATAAAAACTCTTCTCCGAATAGACCATCACAAAATCCTCATGAAGAAAAGACAAAAACAGCGCCTGACCCTTTTGCAAGACCTGTAAAAAGTACATCAACTGAAGAGATCCAATCTAGCGAAGTAGAAGAGGATGGAAAATAAAAAAAGAATTCTTTCTGGAGTTCAACCAACTGGTGATTTACATATTGGGAATTGGCTTGGGGCCATAAATAATTGGGTTACGCTTCAAGAGCAATATGAAACATTTCTATGTGTAGTTGATTTGCACGCAATCACAGCTTCATATAATCCCAAAGAATTGTCTCAGAACACTATCTCTACTGCTGCTTTGTACGTCGCTTGTGGAATAGATCCTAATATATGCTCAATTTTTGTCCAAAGTCAGATTTCCGCACATTCAGAACTTTGTTGGATATTAAATTGCATGACCCCAATAAATTGGATGGAAAGAATGATTCAATTCAAAGAAAAATCCATACAACAGGGGAATAATGTATCCATTGGATTATTTGACTATCCGATCCTAATGGCTGCAGACATTCTTCTTTATGACGCTGACTTTGTACCCGTAGGTGAGGATCAAAAACAACATCTTGAACTTGCCAGAGATATTGCACAACAGAGAATTAATGCCAGATTTAGTAAGGATAAAAATATTTTAAAAATCCCTCAACCAATAATCATGAAGAATGGATCAAAAATAATGAGTTTAATTGATGGTTCAAAAAAGATGAGCAAAAGTGATCCTAATGAAGGCAGTCGTATTAACTTATTAGATGCTCCTGAGGTAATAACGAAAAAAATAAAAAGAGCAAAAAGTGACAGTTTTATTGGAATTGAATTTAACAACCCTGAGAGACCAGAATCTAAAAATCTTTTGATGATTTATTCAATATTATCTGGCAAAGAAATT
>QCRA01000059.1 GCA_003212035.1 Prochlorococcus sp. AG-459-D04 | reverse complement strand
CATCCCAACAGTATTTCCATTTTTTACGCCACTCGAAAGGCCTATTGCAAACAGGACAAGTTTTAGTAGAAAGATTTTTCAAAATTTATAATTTTCTTTTATGAGTAGATTTAAATCTAGTTGAATCTTTAAGGGCCATATGTTTTGTATTTCTTCCCGAAACTCTCTTTCTCCAGACTTTGAAGGATTTGGGTTTAAGATTTTGACGCATAATTTTTATCGCATCTTCCTCTTTTAAACCAAATTGATACTCGATAGCTTCAAAGGGTGTTCTATCTTCCCAACACATTTCTATTATTCTGTCTATATCGATACTTTCCATATTTATTGTTCACATTGTGAGGTACAAAGTTTTTCAATATCGGATCTACCTGTAATTTGAAGTCTATATTTTGCCCAATATCTGTAAACCAGTCTTAATAATGGAGATAAGAGCCTAATCTTCAAGGGATAATAAACCCAACCTAAACCAACTAATTCATAAGAATATGCAAGTACATCTAGTCCCCTAATAATTTCACCATTTTCCATAATCCCATGCAAGTTTGACATAGCTTCTGAATATGAGATGTCATTAAAAAGACTTTGATCATAATACTTACTATTTATATCTATAAATGCAATTTGATTTAAGATATCTCTTTTTTTTAGAAAATTTGTTTCTCTCAAACAAAGTGGACAACCACCATCGAATAAAAAGGTTAATTTATTTTTCATATTTTTATTCAAATATAGAAATTAAATAACTTTTTTGTGGAATAAAAAAATTTTTTTAGAGCACAAGCTTTATAAAGCCTTAATAATTGCCAGTTCTAATTTAGTGAAATTATATTATCTTATAAGTTAATAAACCATTGACTAAGGGATACATCAATGGTTTAAAACTTTTTATGATCAGTCATCTAGAAGATGAACTCCCTCTCCTACGTCAGGAGTAAATTTACAATATTTTTCAAAAACAAGTCCAACACCTCTCATTTTTTCTCCTAATTCATCGTTAAATTTATTCCATTCTTGCGATTCACGATCAGGTAAATCCCACCCTTGTTTTTCTACCATACTTGTTATTAATGTATAGTCCCATTCTATATATGCCATTGAGTTAATTCAAACTACAAAAATATTATAAACCAAAAGATTTAATAGGTAATCAATATTTTTTGAATATAATCTAAAAGTGTGAAAAATTATAAATGTCAATTTTGCCAAGAAGATTTGAACGAATCAAAAGTGTTTTAGATTGCAGAATGAAAAACTTGACTGTTTTAGTTGAGGATGTCAATAAACCACATAATTTATCTGCGATATTAAGGACATGTGATGCAGCAGGAGTTTTCGAAGCAAATTTTATTAGCAAAACGAATGCCGTTAAGACTTTTAATAGTACTGCTCAAGGAAGTCAAAAATGGGTAAAACTGAATAATCATGAAAACACTATCACGGCAATATCTGATTTAAAGAATAAGGGTTTTAAATTATATGGAACGACTCTTAATAGTGATTCAGTAGATTATAGAAATTTTGATTATTCTCAAAATACATGTTTTGTTTTAGGAGCAGAAAAATGGGGGCTAAGTAATGAACTTTTATCAATGGTTGATCAATCAATTTTTATACCTATGAGAGGTATGGTTCAATCTCTGAATGTTTCAGTTGCTGCTTCTATATTATTATTTGAAGCTGTTCGCCAAAGAAAAAATAAAGGTATATTGCCCGCTAATGGAGAAGGTTTAGATATGGATGAATATCAAAAAACACTTTTTGAATGGTGTTACCCAGAATTAGCTGAGGTATACAAAAAATCAGCTATAGAATATCCAAAGTTGAATAATCGAGGAGAACTTGATCCTATTAAAGATAACTAAATTTATTCAGAATTTTGACTATCAAAAATTTCTTCAAGGTCCTCTCCTATAAAAGAAAGACCTAAAACTAAAAAAAACATTGCCAAACCTGGGAACAAAGCCGTCCACCATATACCTGTAGGTAAAGCGGCAAGAGCCAGATTTAAATCACTTCCCCACTCTGGGACATCTGCAGGAACGCCAAGGCCTAAAAATCCTAAACTCCCTAATACCAAAACAGCATCTGCAGCATTTAGGGTAAGCAGAATAGGCAACGGTGTTATTACATTTGGGAGAATATATTTAAAAATAATTTTTTTAACATCAGCTCCTGCAACTTGAGCTGCCTCCACATAAGTTTCGGATTTAACCAATATTGTCTGATTTCTGATTAATCTAAAATATTGAGGAGAGTAAACAATACACAACGCCAAAGCCGCGTTAAGGATACCCTTACCCAATACAAAAGCCACAACAACTGAAAGCAAAATTACAGGTATTGAAAAAATAGTATCCATTATTAGTGATAAGCATTTATCAAAAAAACCACCAAAATATCCACTTAATAATCCCAATGGCAAACCCAAACTTAATGAAAAAAGAATAGCTAAGAATACAACTTCTATCGCTAATGATGATCCTTGCAAAGTTCTTAAGCAAACATCTCTTCCTAATCTATCTGTGCCACAAAAATGATTAAGAGAAGGAGGGGCAAAGATATCATTACTTAACATTGAAAATGAATAGCCAAAAAAATTATTGGCCTCTAAAAATTTCATTATTAAAACAACAAGAAGATAAAAAAGTAC
>QCRA01000058.1 GCA_003212035.1 Prochlorococcus sp. AG-459-D04 | reverse complement strand
AAAGAAATCAAAATTGGAGGTAACCAATCATAGCTAGAGAAAATTTCTGAATTAATTAGATATGTAGAATCATTTTCAATACATTTGGAAATTATTCTCCCAAAAGAATATATGTGTTCCCAGCTGATACTTTGATCTCTCAAAAAATTTTTCAAATATTGATGACTTAAAATTTCAAGCATTTATAATTAATTTAATTTCAAACACATACAAAATTTATGAACCTAATATACAAAAAATTGGTATCAATATAGGAGGGTCTTAAATTAATCAATCTATGAAAATTGGAATAGTAGGATTAGGTTTAATTGGCGGTTCTTTAGGATTAAAACTCCAAAGTCTAAATCATACAATTTACGGAATAGCAAATAATGAATTTAATGAAAAAAAAGCTAAGGATAAAAAACTTGCAAATTTTGTTAGCTGTGATCTGAGCTTATTAAAAAAAATGTGAGCTAATAATTTTGGCATTGCCTATCAAAGATTTAATCAGTCCATCTCAACAATTAGTAGCATCAATACCTCAAGAAACAATACTAACTGATGTAGGCTCTGTAAAAGAACCAATTGTAAATACATGGGAAAATTTACATCCTCTATTTATTGGATCTCACCCAATGGCAGGAACAGAAAAAAAAGGAGTTGATTCAGGTTTTGAAGGTCTTTTTAAAAATAAAAAATGGATTATTACCCCAACACAAAATAGTGATTTAAATTCAGTCAGAACTATTTCCGAACTCATAAAATCAATGGATTGTGAAATTTGCCAAGCTTCGCCAAAAGAGCATGATGAAGCAGTATCTCTTATTTCTCATTTGCCTATATTTTTAGCTTCTGCCCTCATAGAAACTGCTCAAACAAAAAATAATCAATCTTTATTAGATCTCACGCAAAAATTAGCTGCTACAGGATTTGCTGACACTTCGAGAGTTGGCGGAGGCAATGAACAATTAGGCTTAGATTTAGCTATTAATAATCAGATTAATGTTTTAAATTCCATAAATAATTTTAAAAATAAGCTAAATATACTGGAATCTCTTATTGAAGAAAAAAATTGGGATTTACTTTCTAAAAAACTTGCTGAAGCAAAAGAAAATAGACAAAATTTTATAAATTAAAATTTTCTATACCTTTGGAAGCTAAAATTTGCCTTGAAACCATTAATGCAGATTGACTAACACCTGCAGTCCCCTCTCCTGGATAAATCGAATCTCCACATAACCATAAACCT
Source organism: Prochlorococcus sp. AG-459-D04 (assembly GCA_003212035.1). GTDB lineage: Bacteria > Cyanobacteriota > Cyanobacteriia > PCC-6307 > Cyanobiaceae > Prochlorococcus_A. The sequence continues at coordinate 1,541 of QCRA01000058.1, read as the reverse complement.
TCAAAAGGTGTCCTACTAGATAATCCAAATAAACCAAAAATATCTGGATTTTGACCAAGCCCGCCTACTATTCCATTAGGTCTTTTTGTCCATTTTTCAAAGCCCAATGGAGTTGCTAATTCCCTATGTAGCCATGTTTCAGGATCAATATCAAATTGACTTTCCAATTCAAGGGATATTTTTTTCATGAAACAATTTTTCTTCTTTAAGTAAGTTTGTTTATCTAGATCAAACCAATCTTTAGTTTTGGTAAAGATACTGGCAATTAAAGTAACCTCACCTTTTGGCGCTCTTCCATCACCATCATCACTAATTGATACAAATAACGAACAAAATTCTTTTGAAACAAATTGATAATGATTGGAGAATGTTTTTTTAATATGTTCCTTTTTTAATGCTGAATAAAAAACTACAGCTCCACTTGGATCAGGCAAATTATTAAGTCGATTTTTATAATTTTTTTTTCTTTCTAAAGGATCTTTCAAATGCTTAAGCAAAGATTGTGGAGGCGCGGTATAAATCACATCTTTTGCTTGGTAAATAAATGATTTTTTTTTCGAATTAGCAGATACTTGCCAACACATATTTACATCGTCAAAAGTTATAGAATTAACTTCTTGTCCAAAAATTAAATTAACTCCAGTTTTAATCAATGAACTTTCTAATGATTCACTTAAAGACTGCATAGATTTTTTGAGGTGCCACAGACCAAGTGGCTGTTGACACATCTGCAGAACAGTAGATCCATATAGTGCTGCAGTATTATAAACGTCCTCTTGAGAATAAAGTTTTAGTTGAAGATTTAAGAATTTAATCAAGCGCTCATTCTTAGATAATCCACATATCCGCAATAAATCATAAATAGTAGATTTAAGTAAAATACCTGTTACAAGGTTTGAAGGTACTAGTGCTTTAAAAAGTTGAGAAAAATCCCAAAAATTACTTATTGGTAATACAGGATTATTATTAGCAAATATCCAATTACTTTCATGTATTAGGGCACAAAGTTTCCAAAACCTTTTACTCCCAGGAAACTGCATTTCTCGTTCAGCTATCCATTTACTTTTTTCATACCAAATAGTTATAGGATTACTACCATCATTCAAATCAACAATGCAAGCAGGATCTAAAATTGTAGCTTCTGGGGATGGAATATCTAAAAAATCAAAAATTCTAGAATGTATTCCTCCCTCCTCTAAACCCGCAACCTGAGTTGCGCCAACATCAAAAATATAATTCTTTCTTTTAAAAGTACCTGCACATCCTCCTGCTTGAGTATGAGATTCGATTAAAGTCACCGATAAGCCTTGTTTTGATAAAATCGCAGCAGAAGTCAGTCCTGCTATACCGCCCCCTACAACAATAACTTCAGAGTTTCTCATTAAAATGCAAAAATTATCACCTATTGAAATTAACGAAATTTGTGAAGAATTAGGTGAAACCCATCCAAAAAGTATTGAACAAGTACATGGTGGTGATATTCATAGTTCCTGGCGAATAGAATTCTCAAACAAAAAGTTATTTCTTAAAAGAAACATTAG
>QCRA01000057.1 GCA_003212035.1 Prochlorococcus sp. AG-459-D04 | reverse complement strand
ATTATATATTAATTATCCTTTCCATTGCATCAATGACGTTTGATCGTGAGTTAAATGCTGATAAACGAAAATAGCCCTCTCCTGACAATCCAAATCCGCTCCCAGGTGTTCCCACTACACTAACTTTTTGCAGAAGGAAATCAAAAAAGTCCCAAGATGTCATTTGATCAGGAACTTTAATCCAGATATAAGGAGCATTATCCCCACCATAAACTTTATATCCTGCATTCTGAAGTTTATTTTTCATAATTTTTGCATTTTCCATATAAAAATCAATTAAACCCTTAACCTGATTCTTCCCTTCAAGAGAATATACAGCCTCTGCTCCTCTCTGAACTACGTAACTTACTCCATTGAACTTTGTAGATTGTCGCCTATTCCAAAGAGGCCATAAGTCTATTTCCTCATTTGTTGAGCTCAAACCTTTGAGATTTTTAGGTATTACTGTAAAAGCACATCTAACTCCAGTGAATCCTGCATTCTTTGAAAAAGATCTAAATTCAATAGCACAATCCTTTGCTCCCTCAATTTCATATATTGAATGTGGAATATCATTATCTTGAATAAATGCTTCGTAAGCAGCATCAAATAGTATTAAAGATTTGTTTTGAAGAGCGTAGTCAACCCACTTTTTCAAGTCTTCTTTATTAATCGTTGCTCCAGTTGGATTATTAGGAAAACAAAGATATAAAATATCAACTTTTTTTTCAGGTAGTTCTGGCAAGAAGTTATTTTCCTCGTTTATTGCAAGATATGTCAATCCTTTATAAGTTCCATTTTCAAGAGCATCTCCGGTTCTACCCGTCATAACGTTACTATCTACATAAACAGGGTAAACAGGATCTGTTACAGCAATTGAATTATCCTTGCCAAGAATGTCTAAAATATTGCTACTATCGCATTTTGAACCATCTGAAACAAATATTTCTTCGGGAGAAATTTGACAGCCCCTCGAAATAAAATCATGCTCAGATATTTTTTCTCTGAGCCAAACATAACCTTGTTCTGGTCCGTAACCTCTAAAACCATCTGTTGTGCCCATATCATGTAAAGCTTTACCCATAGCCTCAATGCATGCTTTAGGTAATGGTTCTGTAACATCTCCTATACCAAGCTTAATAATTTCAGCACTCTTATTTGATTGAGAATATATTTTTACCCTTTTAGCAATTTCAGGGAATAAATAGCCTGCTTTGAGTTTTAAATAATTTTCGTTTACTTGAACCACTTTAGATAAAAAATTAACCAACTCTAGAATAATGTATCAACGTGCTTAAGTGATGATTAGATGTTAATATTATCTTAGTTATGAGAATTCAAAAAAAATCATAGCTATGAATTCAATTTCAATTACTTTGAAAATCGTCCTAAGCTCTAAATAATAGTAAAATTCAATCACTGTTTACTTTATTAATTTTAAAAAATAAATCATAGAAGCTATAAAAAATCACTTTATTGAAAGATAAAATCTAATTCTTTAATTTAGATGATATTCAAAATCCAAATCATTCAGAATCAATTATATGTCTCAGCAAATTATCATCGCTGAGCAGGCTCGAATTGCAGCACTGCTCACAGATGATCGAGTTGATGAATTAATCGTCGCACAAGGTCAATATCAAATTGGCGATATTTTTTTAGGAACAGTTGAAAACGTTCTCCCTGGTATTGATGCCGCTTTCATAAATATCGGTGAAAGTGAGAAAAATGGATTCATCCATATTTCAGATTTAGGTCCACTAAGACTCAAAAAAGGGACATTTGGAATAACGGAATTACTAGAACCAAAACAAAAAGTTCTAGTGCAGGTAATAAAGGAACCTACAGGATCTAAAGGGCCTAGACTAACAGGAAGTATTTCAATCCCAGGTAAATACTTGATATTACAGCCATATGGCCAAGGAATAAATATTTCAAGAAAAATAAATACAGAAACAGAAAGAAGCCGTTTGAAAGCTCTTGGGGTCTTAATTAAACCACCTAGCACAGGCTTGTTATTTAGAACAGAGGCTGAAAAGATAAAAGAAGAACTTTTAATTGAAGATTTAGAACATTTAATTCAACAATGGGAAAATATACTAAAAGTTTCTGAGGCTTCTAATCCGCCAAATTTAGTAAAAAGAGATGATGATTTTTCTCTTAAGATCTTAAGAGATCATATTAAAGAATCTACTAAAAGCGTAATTATCGATAGTAAATTTTCAGTTATAAGAGCAAAAGATTTTTTAATAAATTATGAATCTGATGTAGATATTGAATTTCACGATAACAGTTTAAACCAACATATTTTCGAGAAGTATGAAATTAAGAAAACAATTCAAAAAGCTCTCCAGCCGAGAGTAGATCTTCCTTCGGGGGGTTATATAATTATTGAACCTACTGAAGCTTTAACGGTAATCGATGTAAACTCTGGATCATTCACGAGCTCCGCTAACTCAAGGCAAACCGTTTTGTGGACGAACTGCGAAGCAGCAGTTGAAATCTCGAGACAACTGAAATTAAGAAATATCGGTGGAGTTATAGTAGTAGATTTTATTGATATGGAATCTAGAAGAGATCAATTTCAGTTACTTGAACATTTTACTTCAGCAATAAAAGATGATTCTGCTAGACCTCAAATAGCTCAGCTTACTGAATTAGGCTTAGTGGAGTTAACCAGAAAAAGACAAGGTCAAAATATATATGAATTATTCGGTAAAAAATGTTCTACATGCGATGGTACAGGACATGTAGAAAATATATTAAATCACGAAATTTCTAACTTAAAAATTAAAAATATTGAAAATAAATCTAATCAATCAAACAATCTAAAATCTTCAGATATAGATACTTCTCAATCAAATGATGAGCAAGAAAAAATAATTGATAAGGAATTTCTTAATAATAAAGACATAATTAAAGAGAATTCTCCCAATAAAAAAGAAAATGATAATGATAATTTAAACCAATCAAATTCAAAAGAAAAAAATATAATAACAGTTGATCTTACTAATGAAGAAAAAATTGTTTTTAGTCAATTAGGTATTAATCCACTTATAAAATTAGGT
>QCRA01000056.1 GCA_003212035.1 Prochlorococcus sp. AG-459-D04 | reverse complement strand
AGTTTTAGCTTTAACTTCTTTTGAAAGTCATAATTTCGTATCATCCGCAGTTAAAAATATTGGCCCTGCAGTTGTAAAAATTGACACTGAGCGCTTGGTAGAGAGGCAACAATTTGATCCTACTTTACTTGACCCTTTATTAAGGGATTTACTTGGCGAGCAAGGCATTACTCCTGAAAGGGAGAGAGGACAAGGCTCTGGGGTTATCATTAATGAGAATGGTTTGGTTCTTACAAACGCTCATGTCGTAGAAAGAGTCGATAATGTTTCAGTTACTTTGGCAGATGGATCTATTTGTGATGGTGAAGTTTTGGGCACGGATACAGTAACTGATCTTGCTTTAGTAAAAATTGATGAAGATACTTACTCTGGTTTTGCTCCACTTGGAAATTCTGAAGATCTTGAAGTTGGGGATTGGGCAATAGCTCTTGGTACTCCCTATGGTCTTGAAAAAACAGTTACCTTAGGGATTGTAAGCAGCCTCCATAGAGATATTAATAGTTTAGGATTTTCAGATAAAAGGTTGGATCTTATTCAGACTGATGCAGCAATAAATCCAGGAAATTCTGGGGGACCACTCATAAATTCCAATGGAGAAGTAATTGGAATAAATACATTAGTAAGAAGTGGCCCTGGAGCTGGTTTAGGCTTTGCGATTCCCATCAATTTAGCTAAAAGTGTTTCTGATCAGCTACTCAAAAATGGGAAAGTTATTCATCCATATTTAGGGGTACAATTAATTTCTTTAAATCCTAGAATTGCTAAAGAACATAATCGAGATCCCAATTCTCTAGTGCAATTACCCGAAAGAAACGGAGCTCTAATTCAATCAGTAATACCTAATAGCCCCGCTGAAAAAGCTGGTTTAAGAAGAGGCGATTTAGTAATAGCAGCCGAAAATATCTCTATAAAAGAACCTAAAACTTTACTTGATGAAGTAGAAAAAGCTCAGATAGGAAAAGTGTTCCTTTTAAATATTTTGAGAGATAATAAAGAGATACAGATAAATATTAAACCAGAACCTCTTCCAGGTTTGACATAAAGCACCCATTGAAATTTAATAATCTATAACCATAAGAAAAAAAGATTTTGGATTCACAAACTCAAATGAAACAAGTAGTTGCTGATGCAGCAATAAAGGAAATAAAGAGTGGAATGATTCTGGGATTAGGGTCTGGATCTACAGCTGCATTAATGATAAAAAGCCTTGCGGATGAAATACGTTCTGGCAAACTCCAAAATATTAGAGGTGTTGCAACTTCTTTTCAATCAGAAGTTTTAGCACTTGAACTGGATATCCCTCTTATCGATTTAGCTTCTGTATCTCAAATTGATTTAGCTATTGATGGAGCAGATGAAGTTGATCCAGGATTTCAATTAATAAAAGGAGGTGGAGCATGCCATGTTAGAGAAAAGTTAGTGGCATCTAAAGCTAATCAATTATTGATTGTTGTTGATGAAACTAAACTTGTACAAAATCTAAATCAATCTTTCCCTTTACCTGTAGAAGTTCTTCCTAATGCTTGGAAGCAAGTACAGGAAGTTATTTCAGAAATGAATGGCAGTTCTTATTTAAGAATGGCTACTAAAAAAGCTGGCCCAGTTGTTACTGACCAAGGCAACCTCATCCTAGATGTATTATTTGATGAAGGTATTAAGAATCCAAAAGACATTGAAATGAAGATTAATAATATTCCAGGCGTATTAGAAAATGGATTATTCGTTGATCTCACAGACAAAGTATTAGTTGGCAAAATTGAAGACGAAATTCCAGTGATTTACTCACCTTCAAGAGCTAGCTAATCTTCAAATCTTATCTCTACAGAGTTTGCGTGGCTATGTAAGCCCTCACTTTTTGCAAGATTAATAATATCAAGGCTATTGACTTTTAAACTTTCTTCATTAAATTCTATTATTGAAGTATTTTTCATAAAAGTTTCAACCCCCAAGGAACCGCTAAATCTAGAATTTCCTGAAGTGGGTAAAGTATGATTTGGTCCGGCAAGATAATCTCCTACAGCTTCTGGGGTCCATTTTCCTAAAAATATCGCTCCTGCATTTTCTACACCTGAAAGAATTTTTTTTGAATCTATAGTGAGAATTTCTAAATGTTCAGGGGCAAAGTTATTGCTTAGTTCAACACATGATTCGTAATTCTCGCAAATCACGATTAAACCCCAATTTTTTATTGATTGCATGCAGATTTCTTTTCTTGGATGATCATCTATTTTTTTATAAAGTTCTTCTAAAACTTCTTTTGCTTGGTTCTTTGATGTAGTAAGAAGTATTGATGAAGCTAAAGGATCATGTTCTGCTTGCGCGAGTAGATCAGATGCTATATGAGTGCTTTTAGCTGTTTCGTCTGCAATGATTAATATTTCACTTGGACCAGCTAAAGAATCAATCCCTGTAGAGCCATAAATGAGTTTTTTCGCGGTTGTAACATATATATTTCCTGGACCTGAAATAACATCAACTTTATTGATTTGGTTTGTGCCAAATGCTAAAGCACCAATTGCTTGAGCTCCTCCAATTCTAAATACTTTATTGATCCCTGATAAGTGAGCTGCAGCTAAAACAGTTTTGTTTATCTCCCCATCATTATTCCCAGGAGATACCATTATAATTTCCTCTACTCCTGCTACTTTCGCAGGTATTGCATTCATTAATACGGTACTTGGATAAGCAGCTCTACCTCCAGGAATATAAATACCTGCATTTTTAACTGGTCTCCATCTTCTTTGGACTGTATCACCATATTCACCTTTTATAGAAAAAGATTGAGGAATTTCTTTTTCATGGAATTTTTGTATTCTTTTATGAGCTACCTCAAGTGAGCTCTTTAAATTGTTATCAATTTCATCCCATGCATTTTTTATTTGATTCGCACTTACTTGCATAGGTTCAGGGTCAAAACCATCAAATTTTCTGGTATATTTTTTTACTGCTTTGTCTCCATCATTTTTTACTTCTTGAAGGATTTCTTGGACTATTGCATTTATTTTATAGTTGTTTTCTGAGTTAGTCCGAGTAGAAATCCTTTTTAATTCTTGGATAGCTTCTCTTTTATTATTTATGATCTTCAT
>QCRA01000055.1 GCA_003212035.1 Prochlorococcus sp. AG-459-D04 | reverse complement strand
AAGACTATTAGAAATTAACTCAATAAGATGATCTTTATCCATAATTTCTTATAGACCAAAATTCCTGTTTAAAAAATTAAGGTCTTGAATTCGAGATCATTCACTCATCTCTATTTAAGAGTTATTTTTAAAAATTTTTTAATTCTTGTTCTATTTTTTCTAATCTTTCATTTAATTCTTTTTGTTCCTTAATTAAGGATTTTTTCTTTTCTGCACGCTCTTTGTTCAAAGGAGAATTGAAATATTTTTGGTAAGAGACAAAAAAAACTGCTATCGCTACTGCAATGCCAAGAGCACCAATTATTAAAATTGGAGATGAAGGTAAGTCGTAAAATGGAATCGACAATGTACTTTAAAAGATAAATTCTAGCTATTTCATAAACAAAAAAATGAGTAATAAATACTTATTCTTTAAAAAACTTTATGGTAATTATGCTAGTTATTTTGTAAAAAATAAAAAAGGTTAATCTTTAATTGGTTTTTTAAAATAAGTATTTGTACAGCTGTCAAAGAATGAATAACTAATAATGATTAAACTAGTAAAAATTTTTTTCATGAAGAAAATCATAAATAAAAAACATAATAAAAATGAACCATGGTTTAAATGGTTAACAAGAGAACTTAATTCTTATGAAGCTTTTCAGGATTTCGAATCAGGCAAGAATCCACAAGATGTAGCAGAGGATTTTATTTCTAGAAATAGTATTGCTATTTCAGAAGTTTTCGAGAATTTTGATGAAGAAGATAAAGATACACTCGATCAGTTTCTTAAATTAACCGAATGCGAGATGCATGTATTTAGAATTCTTGAAAAACAAATAGAGTTAAGAAACAAGGTAAGATTTGTAGATTTTAAAAAAAGAAAAAAATGAGGAGTTAATTGCTATATAAGTTTATTTTTACCATTACCAGTCTTACCGAAGCCTAGCCAGATAAACCACAAGATCCATCCGAAGATAGGTATTAAATTAATAAAGATCCATTTCCAATCTTTTCCAAAGTCTCTGATTCTTCTTATATCAATAGCTATTTGAGGAATGACACAAACTAATCCATAAGCATTGAAACCAAACGTTTTTAAAAATATTGGGATAGTTAGTGAAGAAATTATAAAATTCACTAATTGAACTAACCACCAGTCTGTTCGAGATGTGAGTCCTTTGAATTCTGTAGCTTTAATCCAAAACTCTTTATATGCATTAAAAAAGTTATTAAGCATATTTTAAAAATTCAAAGAATTTAGTACTATAAATTTAATCTTCAATTTCTCAAAATGTTTTTTATTTACTAAATAGGATCAAATAAATTCATATCATTTGAATCTTGTTTTGGGAGCTCATCTCGATTTGGTAATGAACAGAATCCGTCTTTGCAAATCATCTTTTCTTTTTCAATACTTGTAGTTTCTGAGAATATATTTTTGTTTTTGTTATTCGAAGATTCTTTCAGCATTTATATAAAAAAATTAAATCCAATATTAAATTAATAACTCAATTTATTTTGATAAGCAATAAATTTAATATTAATTATTTATTTACTTTTTTTGATTTGGCAAGTCTCTCCAAAATAGCGCCATTACATAAATGAATAAAGATATAGAACAAATATAAAGTAAAGAATTTAGATGCATTTTTATTTATTAAAGTAATAACAAAGAGGGCCTTTCATAAAAATGGGATTTCAGCAGATTAGTAATTTTTTGACTTAGCAATCAAACAAATTCTAGTATTTAATTAAGTTTTTTTTTGCTTTTCCCAAACTTTGAGAAGGAAAAGTTTTTAATTTTTTGGAATATATCTATTTAGTTAGTAAAACTTATAAATCTAAGAGTTTTATAAATCTAATCAAATTCTTCAATTTTAAATGTTTATTGTATTTCACGATCTATCCTTATTTATTTCTGTAAAAGCTTTTCTACCTTCCTTAAGGGTTCTTAAGACGAGCCAGGTTAGAGAGGAAATAATAAGGGTGATAAGTATAATTAGAGAAATATGAGTTGTAACAATATTGTTGGCCAATTTAATTAAATTCTTTATGAGACTTTAATTTTAAAAATTTAAAAAATTCAAACGTCTGATCTAGAGTAAGCAGGAATAAGCATTCCACCATCTTGATCATCATTGTCATCATCAAACCCACCCCCCAGAAGTAATTCGATAATTATAATTACAGCAACTGGATAAAAGCACCATATTATCGCTGTAAAAGGGTTTACTGAGGTCGAAGCTGAGTATAGATCTATCATATTTTGATATTAATCTAAAGAAACAACAATTGTGGATCCTCTGGGTAGTATTTTATTCAATATTTCTATAAATATTTTTTAAAAACTTTTTTCTTTCGCACGAATAAATCTTTGGTATGTATTGATATTTTTTTTTTTAAAATCAATTTGAATAATAATTTTCTTGAACCTACTGAGAAACTAATAATGACATAATGAATCGCGCGATTGTAATTTTTTATACTTAACAATAATTGTACAATTTTGTTTCAAAAAACTATTATTTATCTTGATTTTATAAATTCTATGTTTTCTTTCACTTTTGATCCTTTGGCTGCGATATTTGGTATCTCAGGAATTGTAGGCTTCTTTTTCTTCGTTTCTGCTGCTAAGGGAACTTCCAGTATCAATACAAAACCAAAAAAGGAATTAGATTAGAACTTATTGTATCAGAAAACTAAATTGAAATTTTAAATTTAGTATTTAAAAGGCTTGTTAATTATGGCTTATTCCATTGTTTAGAAATAAATTCAAGAAAATCTTTTAGATCCTCTTCAGGACAATTTGTTTGTTTTTGTAAATCAATGCAAATTTGCTTAATATTTTCAAAGGCCTTTTTTACTATTTCGTTTTTTTCTATAACCTCAAAATATTCTTGATCAGTAAAAGGCATAATATTAGTTTCCTTCTTGAAAATTATTTATTAACCATATTTTATCTACATTGACTTAACAGTAAAGAAGAAAAAATCTTTTTTCTTAAATTTAGCTACCCAATCGATAATGTTTTTTAATACTTTTGGTTACTTCCCATTCGCAGTTAAGTCCAGCAGGAAACTCAACAAGATCTCCAGCCTTAATCACGTAAATGTCACTGTTTTGGGTCCTTATTTTCGCTTGACCTTCAATAATTAAGCAAATTTCCTTATCATCGTAATTCCATTGAAATTTGCATGGCTCACATTTCCATATAGGCCAACTTTTTATTCCATACTGAATTATTACGCT
>QCRA01000054.1 GCA_003212035.1 Prochlorococcus sp. AG-459-D04 | reverse complement strand
AAAAATAATAGAATTCTTTGCTAGCGCCTGTTTAGGCTTGTTCAATTTAAATAACAAATGGGATTCTCTAAACTCGGGTTTATCTGCTGGAGAATTAGAAACTCTTATAGAAACAGATAACGTAACAGGTTTAAAACCAGATGAGAAGAATATTCTTGAAGGAGTTTTTGCTTTAAAAGATACACAGGTTAAAGAAGTGATGATTCCAAGATCTGAAATGGTAACTTTGCCAAAAAATATAACCTTTTCAGAACTTATGAAACAAGTAGATAAAACTCGACATGCTCGATTCTTTGTGATTGGTGAGTCTTTAGATGATGTATTGGGTGTATTAGATTTGCGTTATCTAGCTAAGCCAATATCAAAAGGAGAAATGGAAGCCGATACATCATTAGAGCGATTCCTTTTACCAGTAACAAAAATAATAGAAACATGTTCACTAGCAGAAATATTTCCAATAGTAAGAGACTACAATCCGTTTTTACTAGTAGTTGATGAACACGGTGGAACAGAGGGGCTGATAACTGCAGCAGATCTAAATGGCGAAATAGTTGGAGAGGAAATGCTCAATAATAGAATTTATTCAGACATGAGAATGTTAGATAATTTCTCTAAAAAATGGTCAATAGCTGGAAAATCAGAAATTATTGAAATCAATAAAAAGATAGGCTGTTCTATTCCAGAAGGTATTGATTATCATACACTTGCTGGATTTATGTTAGAAAAATTTCAAATGGTTCCAAAAATTGGCGACGTTTTGGATTTTAATAACATTAAATTTGAAGTTATTTCTATGTCAGGTCCAAAAATTGATCGTGTTAAAATAATCCTTCCCAAAAGCTAAATGTGACTCCCAATAGAGGATAATGATAATAAATATATGGATTTAAAATTATGCAACCAACCTCATCACCCGTAAAGGTTGGAGTCATAGGTATTGGAAATATGGGCTGGCATCATGCTCGAGTACTAAGTTTACTCAAAGATGCAAATCTTATTGGAGTCGCAGATCCAAATGAAGAGAGAGGCAAATTAGCTATTGAGCAATTTCAATGTGAATGGTTCAAGGATTATAAAGACCTAATTCCAAAAGTTGATGCTATCTGTATCGCTGTCCCTACACTACTTCATCAAAAAGTAGGACTAGATTGTCTCAAGGCAGGGGCTAACGTTCTAATTGAAAAACCAATTGCAGCTAACGAGTTGGAAGCAAAATCTTTAATAGAGGCCGCTAATGCAAGTAACTGTCTATTACAAGTAGGGCATATTGAAAGATTTAATCCTGCTTTTAGAGAATTAAATAAAATAGTAAATAATGAAGAAATTGTTGTTTTAGAAGCAAGGAGGCATAGTCCTCATGCAGACAGAGCAAATGATGTATCTGTAGTAATGGATTTAATGATTCATGACATTGATCTCATTTTAGAGCTTGTAAACTCAAAAATACAAAAATTAGCAGCAGTTGGAGGAAGAAATAGCGAAGGATTAATAGATTATGTCAATGCTACTTTAGTTTTTAAAAATAATGTTATTGCAAGCCTAACTGCAAGCAAAATGAGTCACAAAAAAATTAGAAATTTAAGTGCTCACTGCCAAAATGGTCTAGTAGAAACTGATTTTTTAAATCACTCTTTACAAATCCATCGAAAGTCTCATGAATCATACACAGCAGAGCATGGAGAATTAGTTTATAGAAATGATGGATATGTCGAAGAAGTTAGCACAACATCCATTGAACCTCTTTATGCAGAACTGGAGCATTTTCTTAAGTGCGTTCAAGGCAAAGAAACATCTGAGGTAGATGGTGAGCAAGCCTCAAGAGCTTTAAAAATTGCTGATTTTATAGAGCGTGCTGTAGAAAATTCTGGAGATGCAATTTTACTTGAAAATCCTTTCTAATACTAACAATCTAAACCAAAAGAATTTTATTTAAATCCAACTGCAGCTTGCCAAACAAATACCAATAAAAAGAAAAATAAAGGAATAAGTGGAAGAACATCAACAGTTGGAGCAAAGGCTTTGTAAGCCTCAGGCAATTCAGCGAATGTATTAAATAGAATGAACACCTTTTTTGATAATTTGATTAATTATGATAAGACGTTACCACGTATGGTGAGCAATAGAGGATGTTTTCCAAGGAGCGAAATCATTTGTAAAACAATTATCTCTAATTGCAGTAGAAATTGCATTGGTAAATCTTATTAAGTGAGCAATATTATGTAGACTTATGAGGGTGAGGCCTAATATTTCCTCATTTCTAATTAGATGATGCAAATATGCTCGAGAATAGGATTTACAGGTCTCGCATTTACAAGTTTTATCAATCGGAGAAAAGTCATTTTTAAATCGAGCATTTCGCAAATTCAATCTTTCATTATTAAAAAATGCAGTCCCATGTCTCCCTAGTCTTGTAGGCAAAACACAGTCAAATATATCGAATCCATTAGCAACAGCTAAAGAAATTTCTCTTAAAGAGCCAATTCCCATTAAATATCTTGGTTTATTTATTGGTAAGAATTTCGGGACGTAATTAATTACACTATGTATTTCTTCGACTGCCTCACCAACACTTACACCTCCCACTGCTATTCCAGGCAGATCAAATGAACTTGTGTATTTTGCGCTATATTCTCTCAATCTAGGATACTTACCACCTTGAACTATACCGAATAATGCTTGATTAGATTTCTGATGAGTCTCAACACATTTTTGCAACCATGAGTGAGTTCTTTGCAAAGAGTCCTCAATATCATTTTCGTTAGCTGTATGCGAAGGACAATGATCAAAAGCCATCGCAACATCCGCTCCAAGATCCATTTGAATTTGTATCACTTTTTCAGGTGATAAAAATACATGACTTCCATCTCTTGGATTTTTAAATTCCACTCCTTTATCAGAAATATTATTTAATTTCGCCAAACTAAAAACTTGATATCCTCCTGAATCAGTAAGTATAGGCTTAGACCAATTCATGAACTTATGTATTCCACCAGATTCTTTTACTAGTTTTTCTCCAGGTTGTAAATGAAGATGAAAGGTATTTGAGAGAATCATTTCTGATCCTGTTGAGGTTAACTGCCTAGATGAAATTCCTTTAACCGTTGCCAAAGTACCCACAGGCATAAATTTTGGTGTGTTTACCTGACCATTTGGCGTATGAAATATACCAGTTCTTGCCTTTGTATTAGTGCAATTCGATGTAATTTCAAATTCAAACACGATAATTTAAAAAATTTTTTGATCCATTTTCATTAATCTACCCTATTATTTAGTATTGGATCTATTTTTATCTCATCAAAA
>QCRA01000053.1 GCA_003212035.1 Prochlorococcus sp. AG-459-D04 | reverse complement strand
CACCTTATCTAATTGGGGCCTCAATCATAGGGGTTGTTGCTCAAAGATTAGTTAGAAAAGTTTGCAAATCTTGTAGTGAATTAAGAAAAATAAACGCACGTGAAAATCATTTGGCATTTTCTTTAGGAGTAGAAAAAGCAAGATTCTTAAACAAAACTAATAAAGGCTGCCCTGTTTGCAACGGAAGTGGCTATAAAGGAAGAGTTGGTATCTATGAAGTAATGAAAGTAAATGACTTGATTAGAGATTTAATAATGAAACAATCCAATGCAGATCAAATAAGAGAATGTGCTTTTAAAAAAAATGGCAGAAGCCTACTAACATATGGTATGAATCTAATAAAAAACGAACTTACTACAATTGAAGAAGTTGAACGTGTTTGCTTACTAAATGACACTCAATCCGAAGAACTATGAAATTAACTAATCTTATGTCAGAGTTAGTAAAAAGAAATGGTTCTGACCTTCATCTAACTGGTGACAGCTACCCTTTTTTTAGGATTCAAGGACAAATTTTACCCGCATCAAGCGAGAAATATTCAAGTAAAGAATTAAGAGCAGATCTTACTCAAATTTTAGGCAATGAAAAACTTGCAAAATTTGATAAAGAAAAAGAATTAGATTGTAGTTTTGGATTAGACGGAATCGCGAGATTCAGAATAAATATATTTATAGACCGGGGTAAGATTTCATGTGTGATGAGAGCACTCAATACTGAAATTCCAAGTTTTTCAAAAATAGGTCTCCCTGATAGTGTCCAACAACTTTTAAGTAGACCAAGAGGTTTAATGCTTGTAACTGGGCCAACTGGATCTGGGAAAACGACGACTTTAGCCAGTGGGATTGACTGGATTAATACAAATTTTGCGCACCACATATTAACTATTGAAGACCCAATTGAATTTATCTATAACAATAAGAATTGTTTAGTAAGACAAAGAGAAGTTGGAGAAGATACAATTTCTTTTTCAAATGCATTAAGGTCAGCACTAAGAGAAGATCCTGATATTATATTAGTTGGTGAAATGAGGGATTTGGAGACAATAAGCTTAGCCATTACTGCAGCAGAAACTGGCCATTTAGTATTAGGAACTTTACACACAGCTTCAGCTTCTCAAACAATAGACAGAATAATTGATGTCTTCCCAACATCTCAGCAAATGCAAATCAGAGTTCAGCTATCTTCCTCCTTAATAGGTGTAATTTCTCAAACATTATGTAAAACTATTGACAATAAAAGATGCCTAGCAGCAGAAATATTAGTAAATAATAATGCTATTGCTAATTTAATTAGGGAAGCAAAAGCATCGCAAGTTTATTCTCAACTACAAATAGGAGGGAAATTTGGGATGCAAACTTTAGAACAATGTTTATCAGAACTTGTATCCAAAAGTGCAATTACCACTGACGAAGCCTTATATAAATGCAATAGACCAAATGTTTTGAAAGGCTTGCTTGAAGAAATTAATTCTGAAGTACCAAAATAAATTGATATGAACTTAATTACTACAAAATAATTGTGGATTATAAATATATTGAAAACGCTAAATTAAGAAGGCTTATGCAAAAAGCTAGGCATAAAAGAAAAGTGCTTGATAATCCAAATAGAATTCCAGAACATAAAAACGCAAGAATAACTCAAAAATATAAAAACGTTATACCTATCCCTCCAAAAAATCAAAATTTAAGAAAAAAAGAAAAAAATAAACTTTCAATTTTGAAAACTTATGTCGAATTGAAAATACAAGAAAGAAAAGAATTTATCGAGGGTGATATGACTTCACTAAGAGATAAAAAAAAGATATTAAAGCCTAGGTCCATGGAGGGAAGAAGATTAAAAAGTCCTCCCATAAAAGATTTAGCAGTTGCCACAAAACAGCTTTCTTCTATGATAAGAACCGGGTTACCTTTATTAGAATCTCTAAATATAATCGCAGATACATCTGAAAATATATCCATAAGATACTCATTTAAAGAGATAGCCTCAGGTATAAGCAAAGGTTCCACCATGTCTGAGATGTTAGATAAATATCCAGAAGTATTTAATGAAATGTATCGAGCACTTGTAAGCGCCGGAGAGACTGCTGGATTATTGCCAAACACTTTAGATCGCCAAGCAAAATTATTAGAAAGTCTTGCAAAAATTAAGGGTCAGATAAAAAGCGCATTGGCATATCCTTCAGCTATAGCAATACTCACAGTAGTAATAGTTTTTATAATGATGCTTTTTGTAATACCGATTTTTGTTGACATTTATGATCAATCAGGGGCTCCGCTGCCAGGGATTACTCAATTTTTAATTAACTTATCAGATCAACTTAGATCAATTCAGTTTTATTTCAAAGCAATTCCATCTGGAATAGCTATTTTTTTATCATGTAAATACTTCTCAAGTAGATCTGCATTTATTTGGTGGTATCACAAAACTTTACTTCAATTACCCATTACAAAAGACTTAGTAACTAAATCTTGTTTGGCTAACTTTTCAAGAACTTTATCTTCATTAAATAGTGCTGGCGTTCCAATTTTAGAGGCTTTGACAATTGCAAAAAAAACTTTAAAAAATAGGATTTTTACTAGAATCATCGAAAATGCCTATATAGATATCCAAGCAGGAAATCCAATGCACAAAGCTTTTGATAAAGAGTCTGTAATTCCAGTAATGTTCACCTCAATGTTTAGGATAGGAGAAGAGACAGGGGAGCTAAGTGAAATGATTACAAAACTTGCTGATTTTTATGAAGATGAAGTCTCTTCTAGCGTAAAAAGCTTAACTTCAATAATGGAACCTTTAATGATAATTTTTGTCGCAGTTTTCGTAGGAATAATATTAATTGCTATGTATCTACCTATGTTTAGTATGATGTCGACGGTAGGTTGATAACACTTTTTAAATTTGAAAAAATATTATGTTTAAAAATACCTGATTACCAAAATACCAAACAAGTAATCCCGAAAAAGCTAAAAAAGCTCCTAAAGGTATTTTTTGGCTTCTTTTTATTTTTTTTAAAACCAAACCTAAAATAACAAAGATTCCTGCCAAAATAAAAGTCAACCATATAGAGATAAAAAGTCCATTTATACCTAACCAAGAACCCATCAAGGCTGCTAATTTTGCATCTCCACCTCCTAGAACAGGCTTATTAAATATTTTTTTTCCAAAATTGCTCAATAAATTAAAAAAAATAAAACCTAGAAAAGAAGCTATTAATGCATAGATCGAATAACTAAATTGAAAAAAGTCATTGGAAAGATCAATTATTAAAGATGAAGTTATCCCTAATATTAGTCCTCCCAAAGTAAGAGATTGTGGAAGCCAAA
>QCRA01000052.1 GCA_003212035.1 Prochlorococcus sp. AG-459-D04 | reverse complement strand
TGGCGACTTGGCTTTACTATATGTGAGGATTTATGGGTTAACAAAAATATTGAAGGTAGAGGAATTCATAAAAAGAATCCTATTTTTGATTTAAAGAAAAAAAAAATTGATATCTTAGTGAACTTATCGGCCTCCCCATATACCTTTAAAAAGGTAGAGCTAAGATCCAAAGTTTCTAGTTTTGCTGCTCAATATCTTCAAGTACCGCTGATATATGTAAACCAAATTGGAGCAAATGATAATTTAATTTTCGATGGAAATAGTTTTATTCTTGATAAGAATGGATCTAAAATTAAGCAACTTAAATCTTTTTCAGAAGACCTCTCCAGTTGGGACATTGAGCAAACAAAACCTCAAAAAAATAAATTTGAAAAGTCTGAGATGTCATCAATTTTTGATGCATTAGTTCTTGGTGTTCGTGATTATGCTCAAAAATGCGGTTTTAAAACAGCTTTAATTGGACTAAGTGGTGGCATTGATTCAGCACTAGTTTCAGCAATTGCGACAGCTGCTCTTGGCTGTAAAAATATTTATTGTGTTTCAATGCCCTCCAAGTGGAGCTCATCTCATTCAAAGAGTGATGCGAAAGATTTAGCGAGAAGATTAAAAATAAATTTCGATAGCATTCCAATTGAAAATTTGATGAGCTCTTTTGAAGAATCTCTTACAAATACTATATCTTTTGAGATGGCTGAAATAACAAATCAAAATATTCAATCAAGAATAAGAGGAACACTTCTGATGGCCTTAGCGAATCAAGAAAAGCATTTATTACTTTCAACAGGAAATAAATCAGAGCTAGCTGTAGGATATTGCACACTTTATGGTGATATGAATGGGGGATTATCGGTAATTGGTGATTTATATAAAACTAATGTTTTTAAATTGTGCAATTGGCTTGATAGTGAAGATTCAATTAACCATAGAAAATCATATATGTTAGATACTAATGTAGATATAATCGGAGAAAATATACGAACGAAAGCTCCAAGTGCAGAATTAGGTCCTGATCAATTAGATACTGATTCTCTACCACCTTATTCTATTTTAGATAATATTCTCAAAGGAATTATTGAAGAGAAAAAAGATTTACAACAACTAGAAGAAGTTGGTTATAAAAAAGATTTAATTTTAAAAATTATCTCACTCATTAAAAAAGCGGAATTCAAAAGAAAGCAGGCTCCTCCCATCCTCAAACTAAGCAGTCAATCATTAGGAAGCGACTGGAGAGTTCCCATCGCAATATCTTATTAATCAATATAAAAAAGCTGTTGGATTTTTTTTAAAGGCCGTTTAAACGAATCAAGGTTGATACCTTTTTTGATAGCAAGAATTAAGCCTGCAGCTTCTAAATAGTTATCCACTTCAAAAAGATTAGGATAATCATAAAACTCATTTGTCACTTTTAATGTATTTTGATTTTTTACAGAAATAATATTTAAACCTTTTTCAATCCCTGCTAGTACTGCCTCTCCACCTAGCGCCCCATTAGGAACAACTATAGATTCAATCTGATCAGGGTGTAGTGAGATTGATTCATTTTTAGCAGGCAATTCAACAATGTCAGGTGCGTTGCTTAATCCAATCAGTACTGATGGTAAAAAGGTGTATCCTATTTCTTCTGCAGCTGCACGAGGATCTAAATTTTCATTCAATTCAATTGGATTTAAAGCAGGTGCGTGAGCACAGGGAACTTTTAAAAATTTGCTTATTAAATGACTTATAACTGCTTCTACTCCAGAAATAGGATCAACCCCTTTCCCCTCTCGATAGATATTTGTTTCTAAAGAATCTGAATCATCTGGAAATTTTGCCACAATTGCTATTGCCGTAACTCCTTTTTCTATTAAAAATTTTCCAGCATCAATTAGAGTATCAGGATTTTCAATTGTGCCACCACTGATTTTTGAAGAATCAGAATCAATAACTATGTTTAATGGCTTTTTTGTAATCACATAAGAATGAACATTAATCCCTAAAGTAGAAACACATGCATCAGCAACTTGTAAATGTCTTACTAATATTTCTTTTTCAATGGCTGAATCAAAAATTATCCCAATTTTCTGTTGCTTTATCCTTTTTAAAGCAATTTCTCCTTTAGCAAGTCGGTCTAAACTATAGCCCTCAACATAAAAAATATTTTTATCTTTTTCAGAAAGAGTACCGCCATTCATAACATTTGGATGAGTAATTAAACATCCACTTGCCGATGCTAATAATTTAGCAGTAGGAAGTGCATCTCCAGCAAAACCTCCTACTTCACAACCAATACCAGTTGGAACAATAAACATTGTTGGTGAATTTTCCATTATTAAAAATATTCCAATTTATATTTTTTAATTAGCTAAGACAGCTTTAATTTTAAGTTTTTTTGTTCCAAAAGAGTCATTAGAATTTTGAATATCAACAATTGACCATCGAATTAAATCACCTTTTTTTTCTAAATTTACAATGATAAATTCCCTTAGATTTTTTAATTTTATTGAAACTGGCCAATCTAAATAATAATCAATTGAACTTAATTTCATTTTTGATATTTACCAAATTGATCATTATATAAATCATCTTCTACTTCTTTTCCAATAACAATATTCAAATCTGACTTGGGATATGCCACACACAAAAGTGCAAAACCCTTTTCCCTCAAATCATCATTTAATCCCATTGCATCTTCTTGATCTACAGATCCTTCCAATATGATGGATGCACAATCTGTACAAACTCCTGAACAACAACTACTTGGTAAATCTATTCCATTTATTTTTGCCGCTGAAATAATATCTTGATCTTCAGAACATAAAAAACTAAAAGTCTTTTGCTCAAATTGAACTTTGATATTGTATTCAGGCATATCCTAAATCTTATTGCTAAACAGCTGAACCTCCTACAACTTCTAATATTTCTTGAGTGATAGCTGCTTGTCTGGCTTTGTTATAGGTTAGATTTAAAGTACTTGCTAATTCTTTAGCATTATCACTCGCATTATTCATAGCAGTCATCCTGCAAGCGAGTTCTGAAGCTGCCGATTCTTGAAGAGCTCTTAGTACCTGATTCTGTAAATATAATGGTAATAATGAATCTAATAGTTGATCAGGACTTTGTTCAAAAACAATATCTGATGGCAACTTCTCTGAATCACTTGTTTCAATATTTGATTTTTCAACAAGTAACTTACTATCTTTTGTAGTCAACCTAAAAATTTCATCGTTTTCCTCAGCAATTCCTTGAGGGTCAAGTGGCAATAGTGTTTGAACTACAGGGGCGCAGCTAACTAGAGTGATGAATTTCGTGTAAATAATTTCCACCCTATCAGAATTTTCTGAAAGAAATTCAGCTAAAATCTCATTTGTAACTCCTTCCGAGTCATTTACCGTAGGAACCTGTTCAA
>QCRA01000051.1 GCA_003212035.1 Prochlorococcus sp. AG-459-D04 | reverse complement strand
CAATCCCAATAAATAAAAATAGATCTGTTCCAGAAGAAATTTGTAAGTAAAAATCTGCTATGGATGAAGTTTCAGTTTCTCTTGGATCAATTACTATTACTTTTAAATTATCATTGACATTTCTTTTACGTTTTTTAATTCGATCAAAAAGAACGGGATGACATTCTGCAGTATTTGTCCCTATTAATAAAATTAAAGAGCAATGATCAATATCTTCATAACAACAAGGTGGGCCATCAGAGCCAAAACTTCTGTTATATCCAGCTACTGCTGAGCTCATACATAGTCTTGAATTAGCATCAAAATTATTTGTGCCTATTGCTCCCTTGAGAAGCTTTTGGGCCACGTAATAATCTTCAGTATGAAATTGACCTGAGCCATACATAGCTATTGAATCAGGTCCATAATTTTTTATAGAACTCAAAATATTCTCTTTAAGAATTTCGTATGATTCGTCCCAGGAAATTTCTTTAAATTCTTCATTTAAATTTTCCCTATAAAGTGGTTCTTTTAATCTCCCGTCTTTTAAAGTCTCACATACTGTTGCTCCTTTTACGCACAATTTACCTTCAGTTGAAGGATTATCCCTATCTCCACTTACTAACCATTTATCATCAGAAACCGAACTTTTAGGCTTCATTTTTAAACCACAGCCAACACCGCAATATGGGCATTGACTTTTCGTAAAATTCATAAAATTTCTTTTATAAATATCTAAATAATTATTTGTTAAACATAATTTTCAGCTTTTTCGCCTTCATAAGCATCCGCGAATGATCCTTGAGGTTCCTTTAAAAAGAAATAACAGAAGAATCCAACTATTAATCCTGCTATACCTAAAACTTGGAAGAAGGCACTATTTGAAGCAGCAATTATTTCTGGAGAAGGATCTTTACCTCCACCCATCCATAAAGGTAAAAGGCTATAAATATTTAGATAAGTTACCGCACCAACATTTCCATAAGCCCCAACCAATCCAGCTATTTGTCCTGTTACTCTTTTTTTAACTAAGGGTACTAAAGCAAAAGTTGAACCTTCTCCAGATTGTACAAAAAATGAACAAAGCATCGTTAAAAATACAGCCATAAGAATTCCCGCTGATCCTGTAAAAGTTCCAGGTTTTATTAAAGACATCAATAGATATCCAAACCCTAATCCCATAGTTAGGAATCCCATTGTATTTTTTCTATTGCCTGTTCTGTCAGATATCAATCCTCCGGCAGGTCTAGCTATTAAATTCACAAATGCATAACATGATGCAAGAATTCCGGCTACAGCTTTAGGTAAATCAAATGTAAATTCAAAGAAACTAGGAAGCATTGAAACTACTGCCAATTCTGATCCAAAATTTACGATGTAAGTTAATTCCAAGATCGCTACTTGTTTGAATTCATATTTATCTTCTTTAGGGTAAATTTTAGTTCCATTTAATAATTCAATATTCGTTCTTATAATTCCCCAAGTTTGGAAAATAAACCAAGCTAAAACTGCGATTAAGGCAATTGGATAAGTAGATGAAGTAAGGAAACCTACTTTTTGAAGTCTCCAACATAGGACTGAAAGAATTGCTGCGAATGGGACATTCATTCCAATTAAACCCCAGAAATCTCTTATACTCGTTACTTCTAAACCAGCTGTTTTTGCAGGCCTTTGATAAGGTTTTCCTGGAGGTGTATCAGTCACACTAAAGAAATAAATAATTCCATAAACGAAAGAAATAATTCCTGTAAGAGCAATAGCTCCCCTCCAATTAAGTACAGCTCCAGTAGGTAACTCAAACCCTCCTGAAAAAGACAAGAATCCGGCTACGGCAACAAGAGAAAGAGCAGAAAAAGCAGATCCAAAATTTCCCCATCCTCCATATATTCCCTCAGCCAAACCAATTTCTTTCGGAGGGAACCATTCAGAGACCATTCTTATTCCGATAACAAAACCTGCTCCTACTATTGATAAAAGCAATCTCGCAATAACAAGTTGATTGAAGTCTTGAGCACTAGCAAATAATAAACATGGCACGACAGAAAATATCAAAATTGTTGAGTAAGTTTTTCTTGGGCCAAATTTATCCAATAACATTCCAATCAAAACTCTTGCAGGGATAGTCAAAGCGACATTACATATTGCTACTGTTCTAATTTGAGCAACAGATAAACCTAAATCAGCTTTAACAGTAGTTGCAAGAGGTGCGAGGTTAAACCATACAACAAAGGTAAGGAAAAAGGCAAACCAGGTGAGGTGAAGAGTTCTATATCTGCCATTTAAAGACCAAACGTCACTTAACATGAAAATTTTCGAGGTTAATTTTTTAGCAATTTATATTTCGATCAATGCATTCATTTGTATTAGTTAATACAAAATCTAGTTTTTAAGAAATGCAACTTTTTTAAAAGGCTAGAATTAATAGTCAGCACTAATAAAATCAAAATTGGAGAAAATTAGTAATTTGATTATTGGTATTATCCGATACATAAAGTACTCGTGGAAAAATATTGCCTAAGTTATGGAAATAAAACTTAAAAAATTTAAAGCATTCATTTTGGCTGGTGGCATGAGTTCAAGGATGGGATCTGATAAAGCACTAATTAAACATCATGAAGGAGGAAATTGGCTGACTCACAAAATAAAAATATTAAATAACCTTAATTTAGAGACTTTTGTAATAACAAATTATACTTCTCATTTAAAGGAAGTTGATAAAAGCAATAATGTTGAGTTTATTTCAGATGCCCAACCCTTTGATGGACCATTAACTTGTATAGAACAAATTTTTTCATCTTTTAAAAAAACTACTAAAAATATCCTAATCGTCCCAGTCGATATGCCTAATTTGAATACAAAATTAATTTATTCACTTTTTAAATCATGGGAAGAAAATCAAAATTTTGCGTTAATATCCCATGATGGAATTTTTGCACAACCATTATTCGGAATTTATCCCATCAATGAAGAAAATCATTTTAAATTAAAAAAAAAGTTATCCTCTGGGAAGAAAAATTTTCTCGGATGGGTTGATCAAATTCCCCATAAACATTTCTATGCAAAAAATGGAGATTTAATTAATATAAATTCCAAGAGAGAATTCTTAAATATGAATAATGGGATTTAAGCAATTGGAGGATAATAGAAAAAGAAAGTTAAAAGTTTTAAGGTTATCTCTTAAACAAAATTGCAATTTTTCGTGTATTTACTGTAAGCCTGAGAACTATAGTTTGGATGTTTTAAATATTGAACAATTTAAAAAGTTAATTTTAGTCAGTTGTCGACTAGGGGTAAATTCTTTAAGAATCACTGGAGGAGAACCTTTATTGAGTTCTCAATTAGATGAACTTCTTTATGAAATTAAATCGCAAAGATTAGAAGAATCTAATCCTGTAGCTAAATTACAGGATATTTCTCTAACCACAAATGGATATTTGCTCTCTAAGAAAAAAGCTAATGAGCTTTTTAAAAATGGTTTAGACCGCATAACAGTAAGTTTAGATGCGATTGATCCTGATATTTTTTCAAACATGATTGGAGAGGAAAATAAAATTATTGGCAAAGAAAAATTATTTACTGTTCTTGAAGGAATAGATCATGCAATTAATGCTGGATTTAATCCAAAGGCGGGGAAATTAAAAATAAATGCAGTTATAAAAAAAGAGATTAATGATAATCAAATTTTTGAATTAGTTGATTTTGCAAAAAAAAGGTCTATAGAAATTCGTTTCATTGAGTATATGGACGTAGGGATATCTAATAATTGGCAGCCATCAGACGTTTTTTTCTCTGAAAGAATTATTAGGCTATTAAAGAAGAAACATCGATTAAAAGACTACGGAAGAAAGGAGGGACAAACTGCTAATAGATGGTACATGAGTGATTCGAATAGTTTTGTAAGTACAATCTCTTCAATAAGTAATCCTTTTTGTTCAGACTGTAATAGATTGAGGATAACTAGCGATGGTTATGCTTATACATGTCTTTTTTCTAATGAAGGTATAAATCTAAACCCATGGTTGTCTCTACCAATTAATCTCCATGAATTGGAAAATAAAATCAAGAGCATTTGGGAAG
>QCRA01000050.1 GCA_003212035.1 Prochlorococcus sp. AG-459-D04 | reverse complement strand
AAGATCTAATTCTCCTTTCATTGCTTTTTCTAATGAATTTGTAATAGCATCGCTAGATTTAAAGAGAAGATTCCAAGTACTTTGAAGTAATTTAAAATCAAAATCTTTGTTTTCCATCAAACCACTTCTTTTAATTCCAATCCTATTCAAACCTCTTAATCTTCCTGGATGACCCTCTGCCAAACAAAAAGGAGGAACATCCCTATCTACTCTTGTCATTCCCCCAATCATTGCCAAATATCCAATATGTACAAATTGATGGATTCCTAAACATCCACCAATAATAGCTTTTTCTTCAATTTTTACGTGGCCCGCAACTTGAACACTATTTGATAAAACTATCCCATTTGCAAGTTCACAGTTATGGCCAATATGAGAGTACGCCATTAACAAATTATTATTACCAATAATAGTTTTCTCTCCTTCATCAGTTGCCTTATTAATAGTTACGCATTCTCTAAAAGTATTATTATCTCCAATAATTACTTCGGTAAATGCACCCTTATATTTTAGATCTTGGGGATCAAGTCCTATAAAAACATTAGGGAACACTTTGTTGTTAATTCCAATTTTAGTTCTTCCAGTAATAACAGCATTTGGTCCAATTTCGGTTCCTTTCCCAATAGTCACATCAGGACCGACAATAGCTCCTTGAGCGATAATGACCCCATCATGCAATTCTGCTTTTGGATCAACAAAAGCGTTTGGGTGAACTTTAACACCACTAAAGCTTGACTTTAATTCAGTATTTTTATTTTCCATTTTCTTAGTCGACTAATGAGAACATTAATTCTCCAGAACAAACCAACTTCCCATCAACATGAGCCTCACCTTTAACTTTGCCAAATCTTTGTCTTTTAATACTCAATAAGTCACAAGAAATTATCAATTGATCTCCAGGTACAACAGGTTTTCTGAATTTAACATTATTGATTCCAGCAAAGACGAAAAGTCCTTTAGGAAGATCCGGCATCTGCGTCACTATGATTCCCCCAACTTGAGCCATTGATTCAACAATGAGTACTCCTGGCATTAAGGGCCTTTCAGGAAAGTGGCCCTGAAATTGAGGCTCATTTATAGTTACATTTTTTACTGCAACAGCTCTCTCCCCAGGAATATTCTCTATGACTTTATCTACAAGAGCAAAGGGATATCTGTGAGGTAATAAACCTAGTATATTCTCAGAGGAGAGTTGATTATTTTCACTGGATAATTTCTTTTCCAAAACGATTAAAGATAAAGTTAATTTTTTAGCGATGAGGCCAATAAAGAATTTAAAGAGTGTGATCCTTTATATACTAAAATTTGAGCCTTAGGTAACCCTACCAAAGCCAAGTCCCCAATTAGGTCTAAAATTTTATGTCTTATTGGTTCATTATCAAATCTTAATGGTGGATTAACCCATTTTTCACCATCACAAACAAGCGCATTTTCCAAACTTCCACCTTTTATTAATCCAAGTTCACTTAACTCTTGAAATTGATCTTTAAAACCAAATGTTCTGGCAGGAGCAATCATTTCAACAAAACTTTTTGGATTTAAATCAATCACAAAAGTTTGATTTCCAATTGCTTTATAGCTAAAGTTTATTGTGGATATAATTGTAGTTTTTTTAGAAGGAATAGCTGCTATAACTGAGTCTTCTTTATTTAAGATAATTGATTGATTAATCTCTCGAAAGAAATTATCTGGTCTAGGTGCCTTTTTTATCCCTACTTCTTCAAAATCTCTAACCCACTGAATTGCCGATCCATCTAAAAGAGGAATCTCTTTCCCGTCAACCTCAATATGTATATAACTCAATCCACACCCGGCCATTGAAGATAATAAATGTTCGATAGTATACAAATTTCTACCCCCTAATTTAACAGCCGTACAAAGCATCGTACTTCCAATTAAATCCTGAGTTAACTTAAAAATCTCGTCAGGTTTATCCCTAAAAGATACATAAAAACCTTCTTTCTCATAGGAGGAAATTGTAACTCTCGTTTTCTCTCCACTGTGCAAGCCTATCCCTTCTCTGGAGATGACACCAGCTAAGGTATAACAATAATCATAATTAGCAGGCCAAGAAAACACTTAAAACTTCCATCCAACTCCAAGTGTATATCGCCAATCTCCACTTAGATCCTTGCTAGCAACATCTAATCTTAATGGACCTATTGGTGTTTTAACCCCAACTCCCCCTCCAAGGGAAAAACCAGAACCTGATTTCTGCAATAATTTACCGGGTTTTCCTGGAACGTCCTTTTGAGAGCCTAGATCACTTCCTCCATCGACAAATAAAGCTCCTGATATCATTCTCCAAACTGGGAATCTATACTCTGCTGTGCCCTCAACAAAACTTCTACTTACTGCCAAATCACAAGATCCCCAACCTCTAACAGATGATGTTCCTCCCATACAAAATGCCTCATAAGGAGGTAATTCTCCAAGAATAGTTCCTGCCTTAAATTGAAATCCAATAGCTTGAGGACAATCTTCACTATTAGGATTACTAGACTTACACGCTTTCGTTAAATTTATTAATTTTGTGGGTATGAAAAATGAATATGAGGCTCTCATTCTATTGAAAGTTGGAGAGTTTTTCCCCATTGAAAAAAATTGTTCAGTACCAAAGCTAAATTTATTTCCTGCAGTTGGGTTAATGGAATTGTTCAAATTATTTCTAGAAGTACTGGCAATAACACTCACTAATGTATTTTCTGCAGGGCATGAATCATCATTTGGAGTAAATCCAATACAAATAATATCGCTTATATTATTTCTAGTTGTGGTTGGCGTTCTATCACCGTAGGGTTTTTTGTTACCATCACCATCAATCATCTTTACCTTCTTAAAATTCATTCCAGCAAGAACTCTCCATTTAGAGACCTTAAATGGATCTCCTCCATTAAATGGCCTTGAGAAAGAAAATCCACCTCCTGTTTTTTCTAAAACTATTGATGAAAAATTATCAGAGCTAGATGGTGTTTGATCATCTACTGAATATAATTTCCCATTTCCTTCACTTTTAAATTCTTGTGGATAATCTCTACTTAAAAAGATATTTGTTCTAAAAGATGTTTTATGTTGATCTCCTTTAATCCATGGATCAGATAATGAAAAATTATAGGTGGTTGAATATTCTCCAAAATTTAGATTTAAATTTGTAGACCATGCTCTTCCAAGTGCATTTGTTTCTTGCAAACCAATTGTGGCAAAAATACCTGAACTATTGCTATATCCAAGTCCACCTGTTAATGATCCTGTTCTTTGCTCGCTTACGTCTAAAAAAATTATGACTTGATCGGGATTTAAATCATCAGGGCCAAGAGAAACCTTCACATCATCAAATAGCGATGTGGCATAGAGTCTACCAATATCAGCTTCCAAAATTTTTCTATTAAATATTGAACCAGGTTGCGTTTTTAATTCTCTCTTTATGACCCAATCTTTTGTTTTCCCTTTTCTAGGTTTTCCATCGATAACAAATTCACCATCAGAATCTGGGAATCTTACTTTTACATCAGATATAATTCCTTCAGAAACTTTTAATGTTATTACTCCGTTATCTGAAATTCTATCGGGGCCTTTAATTCTAGCTAAAGAATAACCCTCTTTTTCATAACGTTTTTTTATTATTTCTATCTTGTTTTGAAATTCATTTAAGTTAAGAGTTGTCCCATAATAATTATTAAAAATATCATCTACGTATTCATTAGAGATTACAGAGTTTATTGGTTTAAGTTCAACTTTCCTCAAGATTGGGTTAGGCACTACATTTACTATCAGCCTCACGCCTAGTGGTCCTTCTTGAGACTTTATTTTGACTCCTGAAAACCAACCACTAGCATATATAGCATTTAGGTCTTGATTTAAAATTTGATTATCAACAATACTTCCAGGTTTTATACTCATAGAGCCAGTATCAGCAATCTCAATTCTTACTTTTGGGAGTGGTGAAACTAATTCACATTGAGGAGCTGCATCACTTTTAACACTTGGAGGGAAAGCAGGACAGGAATCTGGCCAAGTATAAGCTCTTATAATTAGGGAGCTGTTTTTTGGACTAAATTTCAATCCATTACCTAACAAGTTATCAAAAACCTGTAAAAGCAAATCAAAATTTCCAAGAATTGGTGGAATAGTTTCCTCTATATCATGAGCTAATGAAACATTTTTTTCTGTTGCGTTAAGTCTATAGTTTCTAAGGGTCTGTTCTATTGCAGGTTTTATGTCCATTTTCTCCAGTTGAACAATTTTCCCAGACTCTAATCTTGATAAATCTAATACATCATTTACGAGTCTTGTTAACCTATCAGTCTCTGAATTTGCAA
>QCRA01000049.1 GCA_003212035.1 Prochlorococcus sp. AG-459-D04 | reverse complement strand
TCCATTAATCATTGACCAAGGCAATAACCAAATTAAAGGCCAATATGGCTGAACACCTAAAAATCCAAGCCAATTAGGATGCCACAAAAAAATAATTGGGATAAAAATAAAGCTTATTATGGATAATTTTTTAGTAAAAAATTTATTCATTAAATATTAACTTTTAAAATTTGCACCCAATCAATTACGTGAGGTTTTGCCAGAAGTGAAATTTTTGCCGTTTTTTTTGATTGCAATGTCTCATCTACAGATTGGACAATACCAATAGGAATATTTGGAGGTAATAGCGTACTAGAAGGCGATGATGATACAAGATCTCCGACTTTTATATCAGCATCTTTTGAATAAAGTATTAATCTAGGATGATCATCTCCTGAACCTACCAGTAGTCCATTAATTTGACTTCGATCAACCAATACACCTAACTTACTTTCTGGAGAAGTTAATAGTGTTACCGACGAAGTAAATAAAGAGGTATTGCTTACTCTTCCTAATAATCCCCCTGGGCCAGTAACAGTACTACCAATTTCAACTCCATCTTTTGAACCTTTATTTAAAATTATTTGTCTCCACCAACCTCCCGTTTTTCTCGAAATAACTGCTGCTGAAATATTATCATTATTGGATGATTGTTGAAGAGATAAAATTTCCCGCAATCTCAAATTATCCTTTTTAAGAAGATTTAATTTTATTAAATATTCTTGGTCTACGCTCTTAAGAATAACTTCTTTTTGAAATTGACCAGGCCAAAAAGGCTTTGAAATAAAGTAAAAAAAATCTTTATATAAATATCCTTTTGAAATCCTTACAAAGACTAAAAATAAAAAAATTCCAAAGAATAACCAAATTTTCTTTTTATGCCACCAACGACTAGAAGAAATTCGTCGGATAATTAACATATTATTAATCTCTTATGGCGTTCCTTATAAAATCTGGGGTATCAACAACTCTTTTGAGTTTTTTAAAATCATCCAAAACCTCCCCGCAGCCATTAACTACACAAAGAAGTGGATTTTCTGCTATGTGAGTGAAAATTCCTGTTTCATCGCTCAATAAATCATTAATGCCTCTAACTAAAGCCCCACCTCCTGCAAGCATAATCCCCCTATCAACAATATCTGCAGCAAGTTCAGGAGGAGTTCGCTCTAAAGTTCTTTTTACAGCTTCAACTATTTTGCTAAGTGTTTCAGCCATAGCTTCTCTAATTTCTCCTGAAGTTAAAGTCACTGACCTAGGTAAACCAGATAAAAGATGTAAACCTCTAACTTCTAAAGTAGTTTTGTCAAATTCATCATCTGGAAATGCAGAGCCAATTTTGATCTTAATATCTTCAGCAGTTCTTTCTCCAACAACTAAATTATGAACTTTTTTGAGGTATAAAGCAATTGACTCATTTATTTCGTCGCCAGCTATTCGAACAGATTCACTTAATACTGTTCCACCCAAACTTAATACTGCGACCTCAGTAGTACCACCACCAATATCAACAATCATAGTTCCA
Source organism: Prochlorococcus sp. AG-459-D04 (assembly GCA_003212035.1). Taxonomy (GTDB): domain Bacteria; phylum Cyanobacteriota; class Cyanobacteriia; order PCC-6307; family Cyanobiaceae; genus Prochlorococcus_A. The sequence goes on along the minus strand of QCRA01000049.1, from coordinate 2,826 downwards.
ATTGGCTCAGTTACTGGTAATGATGCACCTATTGCTGCTGCAACCGGTTCATCTATTAAGTGGACTTCTCTAGCCCCTGCTAATCCAGCTTCTCTTACTGCTCTTCGCTCGACACTGGTCACTCCACTTGGAATACCAATAACTATTCTTGGAGCGACTATACCCTTGCCTTCGTTACATTTTTGAATAAAGGTTTTAATCATTTGCTCTGCAGCATCAAAATCTGCAATTACACCATCTCTAAGCGGTCTTACGGCTCTAATATTGCCAGGTGTTCTTCCCAGCATTAACTTTGCTTCTTTACCTACAGCCAATGGAATCCCTTCCTCTAAATCCATAGCAACTACAGAAGGCTCTTGTAAAACAACTCCTTTCCCTGATACGTGTATGAGGGTGTTGGCTGTCCCCAAATCTATGCCAATGTCTCTAGAAAATTTAAATCTGTTAAAAATCACAATAGGAATTCTTTTTTATAAATAATATATCTATTTTTTGTTCAGCTTTCACAATTCACTCGTTTAGTTATGAATAGCACGCAAAACTTTGAGCAGAAACCAAAAATATGATTAGTATGAAAAGAAAAAAATTATGGAAATTAACACTATTAACCTGGTTGGCAGAGCAGGTAGAGAGCCTGATGTCAGATACTTTGAATCTGGAAGTATCGTAGCTAATTTCACTCTTGCAGTGAACAGAAGAAGTAGAGATGAGGAGCCTGACTGGTTTAATTTAGAAATATGGGGGAAACAGGCGCAAGTAGCTGCAGATTATGTTAAAAAAGGATCTTTAATTGGAATCACGGGAAGCTTTAAAATTGATAGTTGGAAAGATAAAACTTCTGGGGAAGATAGATACAAACCTGTCGTAAGGGTAGATAGATTAAACTTACTAAGTTCTCGAAAAGATTCCGAAAGTAACCAATATCCTAACAATAGTAATTCGAGTGAAATCCCCTTCTAATTAACATTTTTTTTTATAAATCTGTTAATTAGTTTAATCAAAAAATATAAGAAAATTAAAATTAAAATTGGCTTTACAAAAAACTTTATTTGATCTAAGTAGGTTTCAATAATTGGATAATTTTCACCGAATAAAAACCCTGCATAAGTGAGAAGTGCAACCCATATAAAACTACCAAGTGTAGTCCAAATTAAAAACTTTCTTAATGGCATAAGATCTATACCGGCTGGAACTGAAATTAACGTTCTTATACCTGGAACTAATCTGCCCCAAAATACTAAAGAAACTCCATATTTCTCAAACCACCTTTTACTTTTACTTAAATCATCAGAAGAAATTCCTAAGTATTTCCCTCTTTTATCAAGGAAATTTGAAAGCCTTTTTTCATTTACTAATCTGCCTAAGTAATACCAAGGCAATGACCCTAATATTGTTCCAAATAAACCCCAAAAAACTAAAATGTAGAAGTTTAATTTTTGTTGATAAACGAAAAAGCCCCCCAAGGGCATTATTATTTCTGATGGAATTGGGGGAATTATATTCTCCAAAAACATAGCCAAACAAATAGTGAGATATGCAATTGTTGAATTCTTTTCAACAGCCAAACTAATGTAGTCAGGAATTGAAGTGAGAAAATTTACAAAAATTAGACTCAAACTTAGTATCTATAAAGTTCTGGTTTATAAGGACCTTCAACAGAAACGTTAATATAATCAGCTTGTTCCTTAGTTAATTTAGTTAACTTTGCGCCAATTTTATCAAGATGTAATCTAGCTACCATTTCATCTAAATGTTTGGGTAAAACATAAACCTCTTTCGCATATTGTTCTGAATTATTGAAAAGTTCAATTTGAGCTAATACTTGATTAGTAAAAGAATTACTCATTACAAAACTTGGATGACCAGTGGCACAACCTAGGTTAACCAATCTTCCTTCAGCTAAAAGAATTATTTTATTCCCGCTCGGTAAAGTTATGTGATCAACCTGCGGCTTAATATTGTCCCATGGATAGTCTTTCAATGAAGCCACATCAATTTCATTATCGAAATGGCCGATATTGCAAACTATGGCCTCATCTTTCATCTTGACAAGATTTTCTTTTGTTATGACCTTATAGTTACCAGTTGCTGTAACAAATATATCTATATCTTCCACAACATCGTCTAGTGTAACAACGCTAAAACCTTCCATTGCCGCTTGAAGAGCACAAATTGGATCAACTTCAGCAACTTTTACAATTGCACCAAGTCCTCTAAGAGACTGAGCTGAGCCTTTACCTACATCTCCAAAACCCATTACTAAAGCTACTTTACCTGCAATCATCACGTCAGTAGCACGCTTTATGCTATCAACTAAAGATTCTCGGCAGCCATATAAATTATCAAATTTGCTCTTAGTTACTGAATCATTAACGTTAATAGCAGGGAAAGGTAAAGCATTTTGCTTTTGCAGTTGATAAAGTCTTGCAACCCCTGTTGTAGTTTCTTCAGTGACACCAATGATATTACTCTTAATTCTAGAATAGAAATTATTGTCAGCTTTCAGCTTAGACTTAATAGAATTGAATAAAGCAATTTCCTCTTCATTACCAGGATTATCTAAAACACCTAAATCTTTTTCTGCTTTACTACCAAGTATTAATAAGCCAGTTGCATCTCCTCCGTCATCAAGAATCATATTTGGAGAATCTGAACCCCAATCAAGGATATAATGAGTGTACTGCCAATATTCGTCAAGGCTCTCGCCTTTTTTTGCATATACTGGAATTCCTTGATCTGCGATAGCTGCTGCAGCATGATCTTGAGTTGAAAAAATATTACATGAAGCCCATTTCACTTCGGCACCAAGATCAACAAGAGTTTCAA
>QCRA01000048.1 GCA_003212035.1 Prochlorococcus sp. AG-459-D04 | reverse complement strand
AACTACTTACGAAGAATTGATAAATAGTGGAAATTGGCACGAGGGTTGGATTAATCTTCCAAAGCTTCAATCGATTACGGAAGAATACGTCAAATATAAATCCATCAGTAAAGGGGAGAATATTGATAAGATATTTATTAATGAAGATTCTTTGTTTAATATTTCTTAATTTGGCATAAATCTTTCAAATCTCTTTTTTATATAAATATACGGTTTTTGTTACTTAATAATTATTTAAAAGTTTTACCCCTTTCAAAAAAATAAAATTAACGTTATCAAGGATTAATAATATTTACTTTATTCAATGTTAGGGGAAATATGGAGCTCATCTGAGTTGACCGCCGAAAAATTAGGAATAACTGAAATCAGGCTTTCATTTTTACGTGAAAATGGAATACTCAAGCCAGGTATTCATTGGAAAAGCTCTCCATTAGGTCAGAAAAAACCTTGGAAACCCAAAGCCCTTTACAATGTAAAAATGTGCAGAAATATAATTAATAAATTTTTTAATGAAGAAAACTATAATATTGCAGCCTAAACTAATAAATTCTTTATTGATTTTGAAAAAACATAAGATCCCTATTCTATTAAATTTTCATCCTTACACTCAATTAGAGTATTTTGCAAAGTTGGATATAAGTTAATCATATTTATATATTGCTTTGATTTTCTGTATGATTTTGCAGCATTTTTGTAATGAACTTCAGATTTCATTTCTAGTGAAAATTTTCTAGAAGACTCTTGAGAAGTAGTCATAATATTAGATGTCTTATCCCATATTTAATAATTGTTTGAGGATGAGGCAATAAATAGGATGGTTTAATGAAACAAAACATTGTTTTATGTCAGCAAAAAGAAATTTAATAAAAAAAAATTAAACTTAAATTTCTTTTACTTTGATATGTAATCAATTCCCTAGCAATAACTTTACTGTTGAAATCTAACTTATTTTATATTTAAACGCTTTGGGAAATTAATTAATTATTTTTTCTTAGGATTACTAATTTTTACAATTTTGTTGTGAATTCAACCGTTTGATGAAAATTAAAGTATTCTCAAAACGTTTAAGCTAATCATTTCCTAAATGCAAACCTACGGTAATCCAGATACCACTTACGGGTGGTGGGCTGGAAATTCAGGTGTAGCTAATCGCTCAGGAAAATTTATCGCTGCTCATGTAGCTCATGCAGGATTAATTGTTTTCTGGGCTGGTGCTTTCACCCTTTTTGAACTTTCACGATTCGATCCTAGTGTTCCTATGGGTCATCAACCTTTAATTGTTCTTCCACACTTAGCAACTCTAGGGATAGGGTTTGACGCTAATGGCGTTGCGATGGGAGATACTAAACCAGTACTAGCAATAGCAATAGTACACTTAGTTTCTTCTATGGTTTTAGCCGCTGGTGGACTTTTACACTCTCTACTTCTCCCAGGAAATTTAGAAGATTCAGATATCGCTAGAGCAAGAAAATTCAATATTGAATGGGACAATCCTGACAAATTGACGTTTATTCTTGGACATCATCTCCTCTTTTTAGGATTTGCGGTTATTGCTTTCGTTGAATGGGCCAGAGTCCATGGGATTTATGATCCAGCTATTGGTGCTGTAAGACAAGTTGAATACGAATTAAACTTAGCAAAAATTTGGAATCATCAAACAGACTTTTTGACTATAGATAGTCTGGAAGAGGTTATGGGTGGTCATGCATTCTTAGCTTTTGTCGAGATAACAGGTGGTGCATGGCATATTGCTACTAAGCAGGTGGGAGAATTTACTAAGTTCAAGGGTAAAGGTCTTCTATCAGCCGAAGCTGTTCTATCTTGGTCATTAGCAGGTATAGGCTGGATGGCTATTATTGCAGCTTTCTGGAGTGCAGCAAATACAACTGTTTATCCTGTTGAATATTTTGGTGAACCACTAGAGTTGAAGTTTAGTATTTCTCCATATTGGATCGATACTGTCGATCTTCCTGATGGTGAGTTTACATCAAGGGCATGGTTAGCAAATGTTCACTACTACTTTGGTTTCTTCTTTATTCAAGGTCACCTTTGGCATGCTCTAAGAGCATTAGGCTTTGATTTCAAGAGAGTTACAAATGCTATTAGTAATATTGATAGTGCCACAATTACTCTTAAGGATTAAATTCTCAAGTTAATCATTTATATTAAAGGCCCTTTAAAGGGCCTTTTTTTATTTGAAAAATTTTGTTAATTAATTTAGATTTAAGAGAATATGTTTTTGAACTCATTGAATATTTTTTCTCTACAGAATAAAGATATTTTTTCAAATTCTCTATTAATAAGTTTTTTTGGATTTTTAATTATATTTTTTTTGTTGATTTTTGGGAGGAAATTTAGATTAGCTGTTCAACTTGAGAGATTTGGTTTACCGATAGCAGTTATATCTGGAATTATAGGTATATCTATCGGTCCATTTGGAGTAGTACATTTTTTACCAAAAGAAACAATCAATGTTTGGAGTAATTTTCCTACTCCTCTTTTATCGTTAGTCTTCGCAACTTTAATGATGGGAAGACCTATCCCAAATATTAATGGTTTAGTTAAACCAATTTTTAATCAATTTCTGCTAGCTCTTGCCTTAGGTTTCGGACAATTTTTCGTTGGCGGTCTAGTTGTTAAATATTTTTTACCTCCATCTATGGATACAAATCCTTTAATGGGATGTTTAATAGAAGTAGGTTTTGAGGGTGGTCATGGAGCTGCATCAATAATTGGTGAAAGTTTTAATAAACTTGGTTTCCAAAATGGTTTAGATCTTGGTTTGGCTATGGCAACAATGGGTCTTTTATCATCTTCATTATTGGGTAGTATATTTATTTTTCTTGGGAGAACTTTTGGTCTATCAGATAAAGAGGAAATCCTTGAACAAAAAGAAAATCTAAAGGAAAAAAAGATAGAAATTCTTTCGGATTTTCGAATTTTTATAATAAATCTTGGATTCTCCGGATTGGCAATTTCTTTTGGTGTTTTGCTACTTAAGTTTCTTAGGTTTACTTCTAGTTTTTTTGGTGATTTTTCTAAGGAAATTATTTTTTCACTCCCAGTATTCCCTTTTATCCTTATAGGTTCCCTCCTTATTAGATATATTTTAGAGAAAACCAAAAATACAGAATTTATTTCAAATATTCTGCAAAGGGAGATTGGTATTTTATCCACTGACTTATTGATTTTTACAGCCATGGCGAGTTTAGATATTGCAGTTGTTTTTGAAAATTGGGTACTTATTTTAGTGTTTACTATTTTCGGTTTATTTTGGAATTTAATCTGCATTGCTTATTTCGCATACTTTATTTTTGATGATTATTGGTTTGAAAAAAGTTTGATAGAGTTTGGGAATTCTACAGGTGTAGTAGCTTCTGGCCTGCTTCTTTTAAGGCTTGCGGATCCTAAAAATATTTCTAAGACCTTACCTATTTTTACCTCAAAACAGCTATTCGCTCAGTTAATTCTTTCTGGGGGATTATTCACAGTTCTTGCACCATTAATGATTTCTAAAATTGGTTTGGACTATTGGACAGAAATTTGTGCTCTAATTACGATCGCTATTCTTTTTATTGCATTGATTTTTAATAAAGTAGAGATGAAAAAGTCTCAATTATAACCTTAGAATACTTTTAGGTTTAATTTTATTTTAATGTCATTTTCTCCCTACGATATTCCACCTCAAGAAAATAAAGGGAAGTGGTTTAGGAGTCATTTACTCGGCAGGGAAATCGAACTTGGTGAATTGTATAGTCTTGGATCAAATGATTTAGATTTGCTTATGGCGGAGACTGCAGAAATAAGAAGCGATCTTGATTTTAAAGAAAAAAATATAGGAAAATTTAGGACTGCAGGATATTTTTTGGAGTTAGCAAGAATAATTGAGAAAAGGAAGTTGTTAGAAAGTTAATTGGAGGGAAAATAATTTTTTCGAGAATTTGGAGCCCATAAATCATATTTATACATTAAAGATTTAAATTTTATATTATTTTCAAAGGTATGTAACCATTTTTTTATTGAGGGCTCGAAATAATTTGTTCTTTTTTGACTTTCACAAGCGATTCTAAATTGTCTTACAAAAGGCCAAATAGACCAATCAGCGATTGTAGGTTTACCTCCAAAAAAGTATTTGTTCATTGTAAGAAGTTCGTTCCATTTATTGATAAATTTAATTGCATTTGAGAAATGAAATTCTTCATTACTATTCTGATATCTTGTGGCATATTTGAATCGATCTAAATGATATTTGAATTCATTATCGTTTTCATTAATTATTTCAAAAATATCTTCCTTTTTGTTATCAGGTAAATAAATTAATTTAATGTTTTCCTTTTTTGATTCTGAGAGTGCCCATAAGATGATTTCAAGACTTTCTTCAATAACTT
>QCRA01000047.1 GCA_003212035.1 Prochlorococcus sp. AG-459-D04 | reverse complement strand
GTTAATAACTTTTTCCATTAATTCTTTTGAATTATTTGGAAGTTCGTCTATCTGATAACCTTTTGATTTCATTTCGAGCAGTACTCTGTAAATTGAACCAAAAACGTTCAAATATGCGGCTGTACCAACATTTCCTTTGTCTGGAGGAAAACTAAATACTGTAATAGCTAATTTTTTTTCTTTTCTTTGCTTTACTCTTAAAGTTGACCATTTAATTGCTCTTTCTGCGATTACATCAACTCTATCTTGTAATGTATGAGCTTTGCCTGTGGCATCATCACGACCAGAGAGAATGATAGGTTCAATTGCACCATCAAGCTCTGGAATTGCAATCTGAAGCGCTACTTGAACGGGGTGTAACCCTAAATCACTATCTTCCCATTCTTGTGTAGTTTGAAAGACTAAGGGAAGTGCAACCATATAAGGTCTGTTTAGCTTTTTAAGGGATTCAATAGCCTTAGGGTGATCTTGTCTTGCTGGGCCTCCAACTAGTGCAAATCCAGTTAGAGATACAACTCCATCTACTATAGGTAGATCTTTATTTATGGAATCATAATAAAATTCATTAACTGGTTTAGAAAAATCCAGACCTCCACAGAAGATAGGAAGTACTCTGGCACCTCTGTATTCCAATTCTTGAATTACGGCAACGTAATGAGCATCATCTCCTGTAACTATATGACTTCTTTGAAGGACTAAACCTATAGTTGGAGTCTTGTCATCTCTTGAAATTATATCTTTTCTATTATTCTCCCAATTTTGATATTCTTTAAGACTTTCAAACATGCAAGGAGCGAGAGGATGCCAAATTCCTAAATCAGGAAATGTTTCAGGGTCTTGAATTTTAAATTCTTCTATTTGATCTTTTATGTTTTCTGAAACTGCATACTTTTCAGAAATCATTAACAAGAAGTTTTTTAAGTTCTCAGTAGTACCACCTAACCAATATTGAAAACTCAGAATGAATGTTCTAGCATCTTGAGCTTTTTCTACAGGTAGATATTTAAGTATTGATGGTAGTGTATTGAGTAACTTCAACATGGAATCTTGGAAGCTTGCTCCATCAGATTCTTTTTTCTTTTTTATTAAATCTCCAATAATACTTTTTGATTGACCAAGTTGGGCCATACTAAATGAACCTAACTTATTTAATCGCATTACCTCTGGCATAGAGGGAAAAATAATTGAGGCTTTTAGCTTGTCTTTATGTGGAGATACTGCATCAACAATTTTTTGTGCTAGATCTTCGATGAAAATTAGGGAGGCAATAAATATATCTGCATTAGCTATATCTTTTTTAAAATCTTCAAAATTACTTTCGTTTCTAAGTTCTTCAATAAGATAGCCGCTAAGATCTATACCTATTGGTCCATTCATCTTATTTATTGACTTTGCAGCTTCCGTTAAGGAATTTTGGTATTGTGGCTCAAGGACAACATAAACTGCTTTTATTACAACTTTGTGTTTGTTATCCTCAACAGGAGATACTCTGCGATTTGCTGAGCGGACCTGCGTAAACATGAATTTTAATTGAGTATTTCTACCAGACTACGAATGAAAAGACGTTATTGTGTGCAATATAAATAGCGTGTAACATCCTTTAAAAAAAAAATTTTTACAAAAATGATTGAAAATTCTCAAAAACCTATACCAGTACTAGTATCCGGAGCTTTAGGCAGAATGGGTGGCGAAGTTGTGAATACAGTATTAAATTCTACAGATTGTGAACTTGTTGCAGCGATTGATATAAATGAAAAGAACAATGGCTCAAATATTTCTGAATTATTGAAGGTAAAAAATTGTGATGTTTTTGTTTCTAACGATTTTGAAGGAACTTTATGTTCTGTTAGTCAAAATTATAGAAATGAAAATATCAAACCTGTTCTGGTTGATTTTACTCATCCTGATTCTGTTTATGAAAACACCAGATCATCTATCGCATACGGTATCTCACCAGTGGTCGGAACCACAGGACTTTCTCCTTCGCAGATAAATGATTTATCTGTTTTTGCTCAGAAGGCGTCTGTTGGTTGTGCAATAATTCCTAATTTTTCTGTAGGAATGGTTCTTCTTCAACAAGCAGCATCTGTAGCCGCAAAGTTTTATGACAATATTGAATTAATAGAGATGCATCATAATCAAAAAGCCGATTCTCCTAGTGGGACATGTATAAAAACTGCAGAAATGATTGAAGAATATCCAAAGAAATTTAATCAGAATTTAGTTAAAGAGTCTGAGTCATTGAAAGGTGTACGTGGAGGTCTCAGAGATTCAGGAATTAATATACATTCTGTACGATTGCCAGGATTATTAGCTCATCAATTAGTAATTATGGGATCTCCGGGTGAAACTTACACAATTAAGCATGACACTATTGATAGAAAGGCGTACATGCCAGGAGTTTTACAGGCCATTAAAAAAATAGGTAATTATGAAACTTTAGTTTACGGACTTGAAAAATTGATTTTTTAAAATGCTTATTCCAATTAATTCAAATCAAATTTCAAAACTTATTCCTGCAGTAGGAACCGGAAGCCAATTTAAGTACACTTTGGGTAATCCAAGAAAAATTCTTCAAAGAGTAATAGTTTCTTCAATTGGTGGATTTGTCACATTAATTATTAGTTCGACAGGAGATCAAACAAATAATTTTTGGTTATTGCTTTGTGTAGTTTTCTTTTTGTATATCATCTGGGGTCCAATTCTTGAATCAAGTAGAAAAAATTTGCAATTAAGAAAATATAAATTTTTTTCTATATTTGATGGTTACGTATCAGATATCTATAAAACAGAAAAGATTGAAAGTTCAAGAGAACAATCTAATCGCCAAGGTCGATTAGAAGTTATTGAAAACAAAAGGACTTGGTTAGTACTCGAATTAGAAGATGAAGATGGTTATTTGGAAAAGTTAAGTTTTCCTATGGAAAATAAGCACAGTCAAATTAGAGTCGGTTCGAGTATTAGATGTTTATTAACATCTGATAACCGTAATTTTGACAGAGATTTTTATTTGACCGATGCTTGGATTCCAGAAATTAACTTATGGGTTGGTGAGTACCCCTATTTATTAAGACCAGCATTTGAAGAAATTTGTTATATTTATTTGAATAGATAGTTGATATTTATATTATCTGATGAAAAATAAATTCAATTTTAAAATTGTTGGATCTGGTCCTACAGGTTTATTACTTTCAATTGCACTTTCAAAATTTGATTGCAATATTTTTTTAACTGACTTATTAACAAAAGATAGATTAATTGATAAAGATAAAACTTATGCAATTACGCACTCAACAAAAATAATTTTATCTAAATTCAGACTTTGGGAAAAGTTAGAACCATTTTTATTTGGCTTTGATACCCTTTCAATTTCAGATAGCGTAACTTCTGCTTTGACCAACTTATCAACTTCTGACTTAGATGATGATATAAGTTCTGCTGAAAATATTGGCTGGGTAGTTAAACATTCGGATCTTATGAACGTATTTTTTCAAGAGATTGATCATTATGAAAATATTTTTTTTATGACGCCACAAAGATTGTTATGTAAAAAAATATTATTTGATTATCAATTCTTTTCTACAGGAGCAAACTCACTTGACAAAAAATTGTTGGATTTTGTCGATATAAAAAAATCTTATAGCCAGTCTTGTTTAACTTTTAAAGTTTCTCTTAGAGGTCATTGTGAAAAGCGAGCCTATGAGATTTTTAGAAAAGAAGGCCCACTTGCATTATTACCTTTAGAAAAAAACTTATATCAAGTAATTTGGACATCCAGCACATTAAAGGCAATTGAAAGGTTGAATTCTGATAAAAATTTTTTAATGGATAATTTATCAACTATCTTGCCGGATGAATTTAAGTTGGATCAAATAATCGGCGAATTTAATATTTTTCCTGTTTCATTATCCTTAAAATTACCAGTTTTAAATTTTAAAAAATTTGTTTTTGTTGGTGATGCATTTCATACATTTCATCCTGTTGGTGGTCAGGGTCTAAATAGTTGTTGGAGAGATGTTAATACTATTTTTGATATTTTTAATGAAAATATTAATATTACTAAAATTCAATTGATTCTATTTAAATTTAAATATGTTTCAAGCAGAATTTTAGATATTATTGTTACTATTTTCATAACCGACTTATTGATATCAATTTTTGCTAATAGAAAACTATTTTTATTTCCAATAAGAAAATTTTCATTTTTACTTTTAAATAATTTTGCTTTTATGAGAAAATTGGTACTTAATCAAATGACTAAATCTCTAATTTACTCAAGAATAAAACAAAACTCATGAAAAATTTTGTATCTAAAGAAATGATAATTTATTTATTTAATGAAGTAGGTTTACAGGAGTCTTCAATCGAACTTGGAATAAAACTTTCTTTAAAAAATAATACTCCATTACCAATATTATTATGGAGTTATGGAATGCTAACTATTGAAGAACTTGATAAGTTATATTCATTTTTATTTCAAAAAATAGAATAATAATTCTGTTATAATTGGGATATATTTTAATAGAGAGCAATTACAGTTTTAACAAAGGGAAATCGGATATCAAGACAATCTATTGAGAAGCTTGATTTATTATTATTAATACTAGAAACTATTGATTTAAATGG
>QCRA01000046.1 GCA_003212035.1 Prochlorococcus sp. AG-459-D04 | reverse complement strand
GTTTATTTTCAACATTTCCGTATTAACTCCTGAAGATCGTTTAAGAGCTACCTTACCAGTCCTTGCTATTTCAAGGATTCCGTATGGCTCGAGTAATTTCTCTAAAGCAACTAACTTTCCAGGATCTCCAACTACCTCTAGAGTTAAGGCCATATCTGATACATCAACAACTTTTGCACGGAAAATCTGCACTATATCAAGGATATTACTCCTAGTATCTTCTTTCGATGAAACTTTTAGTAACATCAATTCCCTCTCAACAGCTGCGAGATTAGTAAAATCTACAACTCCCAGAACATTAAATAACTTATTAAGTTGCTTAGTCATTTGTTGAAGAGTTTCATCATCACCTTCTACTACCATTGTTAGCCTTGAAATCCCTTTAGATTCTGCAGGTCCTACTGCAAGGCTATCTATGTTGAATCCCCTTCTAGCAAAGAGGCCTGAGATTCTACTCAAGGCTCCAGACTCGTCTTCTACAAGAACTGATAATGTATGTTTCATATTTTAAAAGATTTTTAAATCTCTAATCCATTCATAAGAAATTCTATTGAATACTGATGGATCTTCATCATGTATACAATGTCCTGAATTGGATACTATTTTTAATTTTACCCATCTATGGAAATTTGCAATCTTTTTACCAACAAACAAAGGTATGAAATTATCTTTTTCTCCCCAAATTAATAAAAAAGGAACTTTTTTTGAGTCGTTAAGTTTTCTTAATAGGTAAGAAGCTTGAAATTTTTCATCTCTTGAAGACATTCCAATACACATTGCTCTTAATGATCTAGCTGAAGTTCTCCTTAAAACTGGTTTTGTCACCAAATCTACTAGTTCGCCATCAATATTGTCTTTTTTGTAATAGGCAGAATTTAATCCTAGCTTTATAACCCCTAATTTTGTTATTAAAAATAAAATAATTTCTAAAGGGAAAAGCATAAAAAATATTGTTATTAATCCATCTTGAAATTTTTTTAATGGTGATTTTTTTGTTTTTGACTTTTTATTTTCTTGGATTTGACCTGGAAGAGGCGATGCAATAACTGTTGCAATCTGATTATCCAATGAAACAGCACATGTTAAAGCAACTAGTGATCCTAGGGAATTGCCAATAAGAATTACTTTCCCAGAGCTCTTTGGCCTTATTACCTGTGAAATAAAATCTTTCACTTGATTACACCAAATCTTATTATTTAATTTTCCAATTTGTCTTATCCCAGGTTGATCTGAATCTCCAAATCCTAATAAATCTAAAGAATATGAGGCATAATTCCTTTTCGCGAAATATTGTATATTTTTTCTCCAATGTTTTCGACTGGCGCCAAATCCGTGAAGAAAGATTATTGGAATTTTATTATCTTCGCCTGTAACACTCCAACAAATATTGAAACCGTTCCAATTCCAGTAATTAGGCAAATTAATATTTTCTTCTTGGAAATTATTGTTCATATATTAAAAATTTTCAAGATATTTGCATTATCTACTTTTTTTACAAATAAATGTATATTGATTGTAAATTATACTAATCATAGAATTTTATTATGGCTCAAGAAATTTTTAGTATTGCAGCAGTTTTTTGGATACTGATACCAATAGGATTAGTTGGTGGTGCATTGTTATTAAAGTTTCAGGGAGATTGATTCTCACGAATACCTCACATTTTAAGTTATGTTCTACAAGTTAAGTAAATCTTGAATATGAAGATTCTTTTAGTAGGGGCAACAGGGACACTTGGTAGACAAATAGCAAAGCAAGCTATAGAAGATGGACATGAAGTAAGATGCTTTGTTAGGAATCCAAGAAAAGCTTCTTTTCTACAAGAATGGGGTTGTGAACTGACAAAAGGTAATCTATTAAATTATTCAGATATTGAATATGCATTGCAAGATATTCATGTTGTGATTGATGCAGCAACTAGTAGGCCAGATGATCCTAAAAGTATTTATGAAATAGATTGGGATGGAAAACTTAACTTATTTAATGCTTGTGAATCTTTAAATGTAAAAAGGGTAATATTCCTTTCTATCCTTCTAACGGAAAAGTTTAGAAATGTCCCTTTGATGGACATTAAATATTGTACTGAAAAACTGCTTGAGAAATCTAATTTAGACTATACAATCTTCAAATGCGCAGCTTTTATGCAAGGAGTTATTGGTCAATTCGCAATCCCAATTTTGGATAGTCAAGCAGTATGGATGAGTGGGACTCCCACTAAAATTGCTTATATGAATACTCAAGATATGGCGAAAGTTGTTGTAGCAGCAGTAAATAATGCAAAAACTCACAGAACATCATTGCCATTAGTAGGTCCCAAAGCATGGGATTCAAACGAAGTTATATCTTTATGTGAAAAATTTAGTGAAAAAAAGGCGAAAATTTTTAGAGTTTCCCCCTTCCTAATTAGTGCCACTCAAAAAGTAGTTTCCTTCTTTCAAGATTCTTTAAATGTTGCTGAAAGATTGTCTTTTGCTGAAGTAACTAGTAGTGGCGAATCATTAGATGCTGACATGAGCAAAACTTACGAAATATTGGAACTTAATAAAGAAGATATGACCTCACTAGAGAGTTATATAAGGGAGTACTACCAACAAATACTTAAAAGATTAAAGGAAATGGAAGCAGATCTAAATATTGAAGAAAAGAAGAGATTACCTTTTTAATATTGCAATTTAAGACTTATATAGTATATTTGTACTATCCTAGTATTATTGATTATGTCTGTTTCTAAATCTAAAAATCTTGAACGAAAACTAGATAATTTTGCAAAAGAAGCAAAAAATGAATTGAATAATGTTTGTGGATCTTCATTATGGGAAAGCCTTGGGTTTGTTTTTTTTGATCAATTAGAAGATTCTGAAAAAATTGCGAAAGCAAATTTTTACTATGGTCAACTTCAAATAATTAATGAAATTAAATTTTCAATTTGAATTTGATTTTATATTTTTACGTATGTAATATTTCTTAAATCAATTTTGGCCAATCTTTTTCTGATAATATGAATTTAGTAAAAAATTAATTAATGATTGAAACTTCAGGTGTAATTGAAAAAGAGCAGGGGAATGGATTTTATTTGGTTACCTTAGAACAACCTGAAGGACATCAATGTTTATGTAGAGCTGCCGGTAAATTGACTAAATTTAGAATTAAATTACTAGCTGGAGACAAAGTGTTAGTTGAGATAAGTCCTTATGATCTTTCTAGAGGGAGGATAACTTATAGAGAAAGGAATGCAGGTGGTGCTAGACCTACTACTAATAAAAATAATCCTAAGAGAAATAATAAATAAAAAGCTTCTTTAGATAATATTTTTTATCGCTTCTTTAAACTCACTTCTTTGTTTGACACCTTTCCATTGTTTTTTTAATAATTTTTCTTTAAAAAGTTGAACTGTTGGAGTGCCGTTAATACCAGCTTGTTTTGCAATATTTTGATCTTTATCAATATCTATTTCAACGCCAAGAACTGCGCCATCAAGTTCTTTGATTATCCTTTTTAATTGAGGTTTCAAAACATGACATGGGCCGCAGCTTGGGGAACTAAAAATTACTAAGATAGGTTTTTTGCTCTCGTGATAAAGTTTCCTTAATGCATAACTACCTTTTTGCCATTCAGAATTTGAATCGAAAGTATCTTCATTAACTTCTTCTTCATTAAAATCTGATGAATTAAGTTTTTTTTCTGGTTCGGGTGTTTCTCTGACTATAGTTTTTGCTAAGTTTTTCTTAGCCAGCCACCTTTCGGTAGCTAATGCTGCCATGCATCCAGTTCCTGCAGCAGTAACTCCTTGTCTCCACTCAGAATCAACTACATCACCTGCTGCGAAGATGCCTTCAATAGATGTTTCTGGTCTCCCTGATTGGCAAGCAATATATCCTTTATTATCTAAATTAATTTTGTTGCCTAAGAACTTCGTATTTGGTGTGTGCCCTATCGCGTAAAAAAGACCTTTTATATTAATTTCCCCTTTACCTTCTTGAGAGTGAATTATTTCTATTTTCTCAAGCCATTCAGAACCCTCAGCTTTATCAACTTTTGTATTCCAATGGATTTCTATCTTTGGATTAGCTTTTACTCTATCAACCATTGCTGCGCTAGCCCTTAATTTTTCTGATCTAACAATTAAATGCACTTTACTGCCATACTTTGTGAGGTAAGCTGCTTCTTCACAAGCAGAGTCACCTCCTCCTATAACTGCTAATTCTTCATCTCTAAATTGTGGGGTAGCTCCATCACATATTGCACAAGCACTTATTCCCTTACTCCAGAATTTATCTTCATTTATAACCCCTAATCTATTTGCACTTGCTCCAGTTGCAATAATAATTGAATTAGCTTTTATAATCCCTTCTAAAGTTTTTAATTCAAAGGGATGCGAATCAGTGTTTATTGAGACAACATCACTTTCATATAAATTAGTACCCCATCTTTCTGCTTGAGCCTTCATTAAATCCATCAATTCAGGACCTAGCACTCCATCTGGGAAACCTGGATAATTTTCAACAAATGTTGTAGTCATTAATTGCCCCCCTGGAATTCCACCAGAATTAAATCCTGTTACTAGCAACGGTTGAAGATTTGCTCTTGCTGCATATATTGCAGCTGTGTAACCTGCAGGTCCTGAACCTATGATTACAACATTTTCTACGTTAGAATTTTTTTCTTTATTTTCCATTAACTTTCTAATTTCCCTAATAATAATAATAAACAAACTTAATTATCGTAGGGCGGATTTCACTCGATCGATTAATTATTTAATCGTTGACTTTTTGGTCTAATAATTTTTTTAATTCTTTTGGGAAATTTAAAACAGAATCTTTTAAATTTTCGTTCTTTTCTCCAATATGTAATATCCACTCTCTAAATTC
>QCRA01000045.1 GCA_003212035.1 Prochlorococcus sp. AG-459-D04 | reverse complement strand
AGAAGTTAAATTTTGCGTAAATGAAGTTTCTTCAGGAGCATTATCCTGATTAGAAAGATCATTTTCTTTATTATCGATGTTGTCTGATTGATTTTCAATCATTTTTCTAAAATTTATTTAAACCATTTTCCAATAAAGTGATGTACAAAACAAGTTGCGGAAGGCCGCACAAACATTTATTCAGGAACAAACCTTAAAGCTAATCCATTGTTACAGTATCTTTTGCCAGTGGGAAGTGGCCCATCATTGAATACATGTCCTTGATGACCTCCGCATCTAGAGCAATGATATTCAGTTCTAGGAACAATTAACTTAAAATCAACCTTTGTATCTACTGATCCCTGAATTGGATCCCAAAAACTTGGCCAACCTGTACCACTATCGTACTTTTTATCTGATAAAAAAAGCGGCAAGTCGCATCCTGCACAATGAAAAATCCCTTTTCTTTTCTCATTATTTAATTGGCTGCTGAAAGCTCTTTCAGTACCTTCCTCCCTTAAAATATAATAAGATTCTGGACTAAGTCTAGCTTTCCATTGGTCCTTTGATAAATTCCACTCTTCTTTAGAAGTAAGTGAAGATGCTAATACTTGCATAGGCTTAAAGATTATTTTTAAGATTGACATAGTAGGAATTAGAATAAAAGTTCTTCTTGATAGAAATCGATTCATATATCTAAATCACAAAGAGTAATGAATTTTAATCAATCTAATTCTATTAAAAATATTCACAAATTAAGTATTGCTCCAATGATGGATTGTACTGATAAACACTTCAGAATGATAATGCGAAAAATTAGTTCTGAAGCCTTATTGTATACAGAAATGATCGTGGCCCAGAGTTTAGTTTATACAAATAAAAAAGAAAATTTTCTAGATTTTAATGGTGAAGAACATCCGATATCGATTCAGTTTGGTGGGGACGATCCTAAAATCCTTAAAGAGGCAGCCCGAATGGCGCAGGATTGGGGTTATGACGAAATAAACTTTAATGTTGGTTGTCCGAGTCCAAGGGTCTGTTCTGGAAATTTTGGCGCTTCACTTATGAAAGACCCTGAAAAAGTAGCAAAATGTATAGAGTCGTTAAAAAATAATTGCAACTTACCGGTTACGATCAAACACAGAATCGGTGTGGACGATGATGATAGTTTCGTTAACTTGAATCATTTTGTACGAATTATCGCAAATGCTGGTGCGGACAGATTTACCGTTCATGCAAGGAAAGCCATATTAAAAGGCCTAAATCCAAAACAAAACAGAACCATACCTCCACTAAATTATGATGTAGTGAAAAAATTGAAAAAATCAAATCCAAACTTATTAATAGAAATTAATGGGGGTTTAACAAATATCGATGAATCATTAAAAGCCTTAAATGATTTCGATGGGGTCATGATTGGACGATCAATATATAAACATCCCTTAAGATGGTCTGAAATTGATCAAAAGATTTATGGAATTAATACAAAACCCAAATCTGCTTCAAATATTATATTCTCTTTAATTCCATACATAGATGCACATTTAAGTAATGGAGGAAGATCTTGGGATATTTGTAAACATCTTATAAATTTAGTTGAAGGTATACCAAAAGCTAAAATTTGGAGAAATCAAATTTCAAATAAATCTATAAAAAAAGAACTAAATATTGAATATCTATTTAAATTAACGACAGCGCTTAAAGAAATGGGTTACTAATTTGTCTCTTTTGAAGAATTGTTCTCGTTGGAGACTCCCCTTTTTCTCCTGCTCCTACCATTTTCATATTCAGAGTTTTCAGAAGAGTTTCCATAACTTCTGTCTTCCCAACCTTCTGCTCCAGAAGATTTGTTAATGTAAGAGCTATTAGATCCGTTATTATCTGCTCCGTAGCCGCCACTATTATTACCTCCGCCATAGCCACCGCCTCTTCCCCCTCTACGAGATCCACCAGAACTTCTCGGCTCAGCTTTATTAATTCTTAATGGCCTACCCATAAGTTCTGTGCCTTGCAAACCATCAATAGCTGTTGACTCAATCGCTTCATCTGCCATTTCAATGAATGCAAATCCTCTTTTCCTTCCAGTATCTCTCTCTAAGGGAAGAGAACAATTTACAACCTCACCAAAAGGGGCAAATAACTCAATAACATCTTCGCGCTCTGCGCGGAACGGCAAATTGCCAACAAAAATACTCACTTTAAACTCAACAAATAAAATTTACCTTATAAAAAAACTACAATAAGTAGTCCAATAACGTTGCTTTACTATTCTACTTCAAAGCATACCCTTGTTGTAGAAAAATAATTTAGATTCAAAGTTACAATTTTTTTTGCCATTTATTTACTTCTTTTTCGACCTGAACAAAACCTGTACCTCCTTCACTATCTCTTGATTTAACAACATTAAAAGGCTTAAGATCCAAAAAAACATCCTCATCAAATTCGGGATGAAATTTTTTAAATTCATCAATTTTGAGATTTTTAAATAACAATTTTCTCTCGAGGCAATATTTAACTATTTCACCAACAACTTGATAAGCGGTCCTAAAAGGAACATCTTTACCTACTAAGTAATCTGCCAAATCTGTGGCATTAGAAAAGTCATTTTCTACAGAATCAGATAGATTTTTGATATTAAATTCAATACCCTGATTAATTAAAATAGTCATTGCTTTAATACAAGAAGATACTGTTTCTGCAGTATCAAATATTGGCTCTTTATCCTCCTGAAAATCCTTATTGTATGAAAGTGGTACCCCTTTGACCATGGTTAATAATGCCTGGAGATGTCCATACACTCTTCCTGTCTTACCTCTTATCAATTCTGGAACGTCAGGATTTTTTTTCTGAGGCATTAAGCTACTTCCTGTGGCACATTTATCTGTTAATTTCGCAAAAGAAAATTCATCAGTTACCCATAAAATTATTTCCTCTGAAATTTTACTTAAATGAGACATCAACAAGGCAGATGCAGAAACAAACTCTATACAAAAATCTCTATCACTAACTGCATCAATACTATTTTTATAAATCTTTTCAAAACCCAATTCTGAAGCTGTAAAGTGCCTATCAATTTTTATTTTTGTTCCAGCTAATGCTGCAGCTCCTAACGGCGAAATATTAACTCTTGAGCGTACTTCTTTAAACCTTTCGCGGTCTCTTTGGAGCATTTCTATATAAGCCAACAAATGATGGGCCAAAGATAATGGTTGAGCTCTTTGCATGTGGGTATATCCAGGAATTAAAGTATAAATATTAGATTTCGCGAGATTTAAAAAGGATTTTTGCAAATCGGTTATTAAAATCTCAATATTGTCAATCTCTTTTCTTAGCCACAATCGTAAATCTGTACCAACTTGATCATTTCTACTTCTACCTGTATGTAATTTTTTTCCAGTTTCACCAATTAAACTTATTAGCTTTTCTTCAATACAATAGTGAATATCTTCTGAAGGTGGACCAGGATTAAATTTACCCTCCAAATACTCAACTTTTATTAACTCTAAACCATTAATAATTTGCAAAACTTCAGAAGAGGATAAAACTTTTGTTTTGCCAAGCATTTTCGCATGAGCAATAGAGCAATCTAAATCTTCTAAAATAAGCTTTCTGTCAAAAAAAATTGAGGCATTAAACTTTTCAATAAAAGTGTCAAGTGCATTATCAAACCTTTTACTCCAAACTTTTGACATATCAATTAGTAACCTTAAGTATCTCTAATAAAGCATTTTTTTATATATGTGACAAAAAATATCTATTTCAATTGAAAAATAACCATCGAGGCATCATCTTCCAGATGTCTATTTTGGCCTGTAAAGTCATCTAACTTTTTAAATATTTTATTTAAAATTTCTTGGGATGTATAAGATTGCTTGCAAAATTTTGTAAGCATTTTAATTAATCTTTCCTCATCAAATCTTTGACCTAAAGAATTAGAAGTATCTATTACTCCATCTGTGTAATAAAGAACTAAATCATTTTGATTAAGCTTTATTTCACCACATTGATATTCAGCATCTTTTTGAAGTCCAAGGACAAATCCTTCAGCATCTAATTTAATAATTTTTTGATCTGAACTTTTCCAAAGCAGAGGGGGATTATGTGCTGCATTAGCGAATCTCAATTTTCTAGTTCTAGGGTCATAATCTGAGTAAAATAACGTCACGAATCTATGTGATTGATCTAAATCATTTATTGCTAGTTGATTCAAATCATGCAAAATTCTATCTGGAGGTAGACCTGTAAGAACCTCTGCACGTAGCATTCCTCTTAACATTGTCATTAAAAGACCGGCTGGAATCCCTTTGCCCATGACATCACCTATTACAAAGGCCCATCTTGATTTTTCTTTTCTTTTTTCAGAGATATTCGTCTTTAAGCACATAAAATCATAGTAATCCCCACCCAGCTGAAGAGCTGGTCTACAATGAGCCGCGAGATCTAAACCATGTATAATTGGACAATAATCAGGAAGTAATTGAGATTGAATTTCAGCACCAGTAGAAATTTCTCTATCTACATTTTCATGCTTTTTCTTTGTTTTTAATAAATAGTGATTTTCTAATCCAACAGCTAGACAATTTTCAATAAAATTAAAATTTCTATCTTCAGTAATCGACTGTCTAGAAATATCTTTGCTAAAAATATAAATAAATCCTCTACATTTACCTCTAGATATTATTTTTTTTGTTTCAATTTTGTATTCTTTAAAATTATTTTTTAAAGCATTTTCAAAAACTGAAATATCTTTAATTTTAAAATTTTTTGAAAAATGAAATTGATTCAAAAAACTATTGATTTCTTTTTGAATTGTTAAAAATTCATCATTAACAGAAATTTTTATATTTTCACTCCATATATCGCCCTCGTAATTTAAAGGTATAATTAAAATTATATTCTCAGAAAAAATATGTTTAAAAATTAAGGATATATAATCTAATAATTTATTTATGTTGGAAAATGATTTTAAATAATATGCTAATGAAGATGCGATTTCAGCAAATTTATATTTATTTTTTAAAGTATCTGTAGATTCATTTTCTAAAAAATTTTGAATAAATTTGTTCGAAAATATTTTTTCTTTTTGATTATTTGTCAAAATGAATCTAATAGATAAATATGTTCTAACATTAAATTTAAATTTTTAAAAAAATTTAATTAAATATTTATTTATCTGCAAGCATAGCCTCTACAAATTCATAACTATTAAATGGTCTCAAATCTTTTATACCTTCACCAGCTCCAATAAACCTTATAGGCAAATTTACTTCTGCAGATACAGCTAAAGATACTCCTCCTCTAGAAGTCCCATCTAATTTAGTAATAATTGCTCCACTTAAATCAGCTGACTTAGCGAAACTTTTTGCTTGCTTCAAGCCATTTTGACCCTGACTTGCATCTAAAACTAATAATGATTCAACAATTGCATCTGGAACCTTTTTATCAATAATTTTTTTTATTTTCGCAAGTTCATCCATCAAATTATTTTTTGTTTGCAATCTACCCGCTGTGTCAACAAGTAATAAATCAACATTTCTTTTTTTTGCAGAATTAATTGCATCAAAAACTACTGCAGCTGGGTCAGCATTTTTTGATTGATTAGATATGACGTCAACATTACTTCTATCTCCCCATACTTTAAGTTGTTCTACTGCAGCCGCTCTAAAAGTATCAGCCGCAGCTATTAAAGTTTTATAATTACTTTTGGATGACAAATATGCTAATTTTCCTAATGTAGTAGTTTTACCAACACCATTAACACCTACTAATAACCAAACATTTAACTTTCCCTTTTGAGGAACAAGAAGATCAGTTCCGGAATTTTTTATTGGTTTATCAATAATTAATTTTAATTCCTTCTTCAAAAATTTTATTCCTGCTTCTGCACCCACGACTTCCTCGTTTAATTTTGTTCTAAGAGAGCTTATTACTTTATCGGTTGAATCAATCCCAACATCAGCCCTTATCAATAAAGTCTCTAAATCATCAAGAGATTCAGGAGTAAGAGGATCATCTCCCAATTTATCCAATAATTCAGTAACAAATCCTTTTCGGGTTTCTTCTAATCCTCTCCGTAATTTAGTTAACCAATCAATTTCATCAATCGATATTTGATTTATTTTTTTTCCTTGAGCAGCTAATACCATTGCAGACCAAGTAAAATTATCATCAAATTCTCCTAATTCAGGTTCAGCAGAA
>QCRA01000044.1 GCA_003212035.1 Prochlorococcus sp. AG-459-D04 | reverse complement strand
GAATATAGAATAAAAATTTCTGAACTCGAAGAGAAACAAAGAATATTAGACAAAGAAGTAGATGATGAGATTTATAATTTACCAAATTTTCCTAGTAAAGAAGCGCCTATTGGGAAAGATGAAAGTGATAATTTACAACTAAAAACTTGGGGGGATCCTCTAATAAAAGAGAATATAAAATCACACTGGGAAATAGGGGAAAGTCTTAATATTTTTGACTCTGTAAAATCAACAAAAATATCAAAAAGTCGTTTTATCACTCTTATAGGCAATGGTGCCAGATTAGAGAGGGCATTAATTAATTTTATGCTCGATATGCATACTCAAAATGGTTACTTGGAGTTAATGCCGCCAGCTTTAGTAAATTCAGAAAGTCTTACCGGGTCTGGTCAATTACCTAAATTTTCAAATGAAAGTTTTAAGTGTTCCAATGACGATTTATGGCTTTCTCCAACAGCTGAAGTTCCACTAACTGCTTTTCATAGAAACGAGCTTATTGATCCCGAGCAGTTACCTATTAAGTATGTTGCATATAGTCCATGTTTTAGGAGAGAAGCCGGAAGTTATGGAAGGGATACTAAAGGTTTAATAAGACTTCATCAATTTAATAAGGTTGAACTCTATTGGCTTTGTGATCCAAGTAAATCTTTAGAAGCTCATAAAAAGATTACTTCTGATGCAGAAAGCATTTTAAAAAAGCTCAATTTACCCTACAGATTAGTAGATATTTGTACTGGAGACTTAGGCTTTTCTTCTAGTAGAACTTTTGATCTTGAAGTTTGGCTTCCTAGTAGTAAATGTTATAGAGAAATTTCAAGTTGCAGTAATTGCCTTGACTTTCAAGCACGTAGATCATCAATAAGATCCAAAATTGATAAAAAAAATACATACATACATACATTAAATGGAAGTGGTCTTGCTATTGGAAGAACAATGGCAGCGATTCTTGAGAATGGCCAACAAACAGATGGTAGCGTTAAGATTCCAGATGCTCTGGTTCCATATTTTGGATCAAATTTTTTAAAAACTTCTTAATATAAAAAGATGAATGTTTTAACCTCAATAACAGTGCTTGGATTCCTCATATTTTTTCATGAGATGGGGCATTTTCTTGCGGCCATTTTACAAGGTATTTATGTTGATGGATTTTCAATTGGCTTTGGGCCCTCAATTATTCAAAAACAATTTAGAGATATAACTTATTCATTCAGAGCTTTTCCTCTTGGAGGCTTTGTATCTTTCCCTGATGAAGAACTAAATAATATTGACCCTAAAGATCCAAATCTTTTAAAAAATAGGCCAATAATTCAAAGAGTTATTGTAATTTCCGCTGGAGTATTTGCAAACTTGATACTTGCTTACTCAATCTTGATTATAAATGTAACTACTGTTGGTATTCCATTTGATCCGGAACCAGGCATTTTAGTTTTGGCTACTCAACCTGAGAAGGCTGCCTCTTTTGCTGGTTTAGAACCAGGGGATAAAATATTAGAAATCGAAACCAGTACTTTAGGAGTTGGGGATCAAGCCGTTTCTACTTTAGTAAAAGAAATTCAAAATTCATCAGACCAACCAATTTCAATAAAAATTGAAAGGGATGGGAGTTTCAAATATTTAACTTTGGTACCAAAAAATATTGATGGGAAAGGAACAATAGGTGCTCAATTGCAACCGAATATAAGGAAAGAAACTAAAAAGACAAAAAACGTTTTCGAACTTTTTAAATACACCAATAATGAATTTTCATCACTTTTGGTAAAAACAATTCAAGGTTATAAAGGTTTAATAACAAATTTCTCCTCAACAGCTCAACAATTAAGTGGGCCGGTAAAAATCGTTGAAATCGGAGCACAATTATCTCAACAAGGTGGAACAGGCATATTATTATTTGCGGCTTTAATTTCTATTAATTTAGCGGTACTTAATTCATTACCTTTACCATTGTTAGATGGCGGTCAACTTGTTTTCACTTTAATTGAAGGTTTTAGGGGAAAACCAGTTCCAGTCAAGGTACAAATGGTTGTTACTCAGTCAAGTTTTTTTCTTTTAGTTGGACTAAGTGTTCTGCTTATTATCAGAGATACTAGTCAACTATTAATCGTACAAAGATTATTAAACCAATAAATAAATTTCAAAAACTGTTCTCCAAGCTGTTAATATATTAAAAGTTTTAAATATTTAGACTAAATGGCGAAAAAGTCCATGATTGCGAGAGAAGTTAAACGCAAAAAACTTGTTAAGAAATATGCTGCAAAAAGGAAAGCATTATTAGATGAATTTAATGCAGCAAAAGATCCAATGGAAAGGTTAGAAATTCATAGAAAAATTCAAGGTCTGCCAAGGAACTCTGCACCAAATAGAGTAAGAAATAGGTGTTGGGCAACTGGTAAACCAAGAGGAGTATATAGAGATTTTGGTCTTTGCAGGAATCAGTTAAGACAAAGAGCTCATAACGGTGAACTTCCTGGAGTAGTTAAATCAAGTTGGTAGTATAAGTTTTTAACATAAGTACTATATTTCTCAAAAAAAATTTACTTTTAGAAAATAAACTCATTTTTAGGACATTTTTAAAAATTTTTATAGTTTATCTAAATATTTTACTCAATATGTCCCTTTTAAATGTAAGAATAAATTATGTATAGATTTATAATTTAAAAAGTGGAAGGACAAAATAAGTCGATCACGTTTGACGGACGAGAGATACGACTAACTACAGGACTATATGCTCCTCAAGCAAGTGGGTCAGTAATGATTGAGTGTGGTGATACCTCACTATTAGTTACAGCAACAAAAACTGTCAAAAAAGAACCATCAGACTTTCTACCTCTGATATGCGACTATGAAGAAAAACTTTATGCTGCAGGGAGAATTCCAGGTGGTTTTATGAGGAGAGAAGGTCGCCCACCAGAGAGAGCGACTTTAATCGCAAGATTAATTGATAGGCCAATGAGGCCACTTTTCCCCTCATGGATGAACGATGAGATTCAAATAGTCGCATCATGCCTTTCTTTAGATGAAAGAGTTCCAGCAGATGTTTTGGCTGTTACGGGGGCTTCAATAGCAACTTTAGTCGGAGAGATTCCATTTTTTGGGCCAATGGCTGCGGTAAGAGTTGGGCTTATAGGGGATGATTTCATCTTAAATCCTAGTTATAGAGAGATTGAGAAAGGAGATTTAGACATTGTTGTTGCAGGATCACCAGACGGTATCGTCATGATTGAGGCAGGTGCAAATCAATTATCAGAGCAAGATACAATCGAAGCTATAGATTTCGGATATGAGGCTGTTACTGAACTTATTAAATCGCAAGAAGATTTACTACAAGATTTAGGAATAAAACAGATTAAGCCATCTGACCCTGAAGAAGATAAAATATTGCCGTCTTATTTAGAGAAAAATTGCACAAAACCTATTGAGTTAGTTTTAAAGAAATTTGAACTTTCAAAGGAAGAGAGAGATCTTGAACTCGAAAAAATTAAAACTGAAACTCAAAGCAAAATTGATTCACTTAAAGATGACAATCAAGTAAAAGTTATAACCTCAGAAAATGAAAAATTAATTCATTCCGACTTTAAAAAAATAACAAAAAAATTAATGAGGTCGCAAATCATAAATGATGGGAAAAGAGTTGATGGGAGGGATCTCGATGAAGTTAGAAAAATATCAGCCTCTGCAGGAATTCTTCCAAAAAGAGTTCATGGCTCAGCACTTTTTCAAAGAGGTCTAACTCAAGTCTTATCTACTACTACTCTTGGGACACCAAGCGATGCTCAGGAGATGGATGATTTAAATCCGAGTACTGAAAAAACTTATCTTCATCACTATAATTTCCCTCCATATTCAGTAGGAGAAACAAGACCAATGAGAACTCCTGGAAGAAGGGAAATTGGCCATGGAGCACTTGCTGAAAGAGCAATTATTCCTGTGCTTCCAGGTAAAGAAACATTCCCCTATGTATTAAGAGTAGTGAGCGAAGTTTTAAGTTCCAACGGGTCAACTTCAATGGGGTCTGTATGTGGAAGTACTCTGTCTTTATTAGATGCGGGGGTTCCTTTAAAAGCCCCCGTAAGTGGTACTGCTATGGGCTTAATAAAAGAAGGTAAAGAAGTAAGAATTCTTACTGATATTCAAGGAATTGAAGACTTTCTTGGAGACATGGATTTTAAGGTTGCTGGTACTGATAAAGGAATTACTGCTTTACAAATGGACATGAAAATTACAGGTTTACCAGTCTCTATTATTTCTGATGCAATTAAAAAAGCTCGACCTGCAAGATTACATATCTTAGAAAAGATGCAAGCGGCAATAGATAAACCTCAAGAATCTCTCTCTCCGCATGCTCCAAGACTTTTAAGTTTTAGAATTGATCCCGAGCTTATAGGAACCGTAATTGGTCCTGGAGGAAGAACTATTAAAGGAATTACTGAGAGAACCAATACAAAAATAGATATAGAAGATGGAGGAATTGTAACTATTGCATCTCATGACGGAGCTGCAGCTGAAGAAGCTCAAAAGATAATTGAGGGATTAACACGCAAGGTTCATGAAGGTGAAATCTTCAATGGTGTCGTAACAAGAATAATACCTATAGGTGCTTTTGTAGAAATACTGCCTGGGAAAGAAGGTATGGTTCACATTTCTCAATTGTCTGAAGCTAGAGTTGAGAGAGTCGAAGATGTAGTAAGACAAGGTGATGAAGTAACCGTTCGAGTTAGAGAGATCGATAGCAGAGGAAGAATTAATCTTACTTTGAGAGGTGTCGGACAAAATAATGGAATGTCTTATCCCGAACCAACTCCAACTCCAGTTGCACCGCTGAATTAAAACTAAAGGGGATATATTCTATGCTTCTGAATAATTTCTTTTATCTCAATACAAATACTTCCGTGAGTTTTCTTGTCATTAGTGGCAACTATAATGCCCCCTTGCTCGAAACTACCTTTTCCGTAAGATAGTTCTTGATTATCTAAATTTGTGATTGCTCCACCTGCTGCTTTCAGGATAGAATCTGGCCCTGCAAAATCCCAATCTTTTGGTGAGCTTTTACCCGGCAAACTAAGACATATATAAATATCACTTTCTCCATTAACTATAGATGCTATTTTGCATCCAATGCTTCCCATTTTTTGAACTTTGCAAAAATTAATTTTCTGAATTAAATTTTTCAAAATTTCATTGCCATGATTTTTACTGGTTACTAAAGTCATTTCATGAAGATTTCTATTTCTTAGAAGAATTGGTTCATATTTTGATCCATCTCTTTTTTCACACCATGTTTTTTTTCCATCTGAAATCCATAATTGATTTTTATCAGGAATTAAAACAAACCCAATATAAGGTTTTTGTTTAAAGTTTAACGCCAAATGCATTGCATAGTTGCCTGTTCCTTGAATAAAATCCTTCGTTCCATCAAGAGGATCAAGAACCCAGATCCAGTCAGTCTTAATATCAAAAATTTTTGAAGAAATTTTTACATTTTCTTCGCTCAAAATATCCCAGTTAGCATTTTTATATTTTTCATTTATTCCTTTAATAATTAATTCATTAACTTTTAAATCAGCCAAAGTAACAGGATCTTCTTCATTATTATTTTTGAGTATACTTCCCTTATCATCTGAATTTTCCAACAATTTAGAGTAATAAATCAAAATATCAGCTGCTTGCCAGCTGAAAATTCTTATATCATCGATAAGATTATTAATATTAATACCAGATGGTAATTTAATCATTAAATGAATAGTAGTTCCTTATTATCCCATAGAAGTCAAGAACCTGAAAGAAGCGTTTTATATATGGTTGGCACACCTATTGGCAATTTAAATGATCTTTCTTTTAGAGCAATTAACATTCTTAAAAATGTTTCTCTAATTGCCTGCGAAGATACCAGGCATACAAGAAAAATAATGAACAAGTTCAATATTTCAAATAAACTCATAAGTTTTAATAAACATAATTCTTTAATAAAAATTCCAAAAATAGTAAAAGATCTAAAGGAGGGAAAATCAATTGCCATTGTAAGTGATGCAGGTATGCCAGGGATTTGCGATCCAGGAGAAGATATTGCAAGGAGCGTAAAATATGAAGGGATTGATATGATTTGCGTTCCTGGAGCATGTGCTGCATTAACAGCTCTTGTCTCAAGTGGACTCCCCTCCTCTAGATTTGTATTTGAAGGCTTTCTTCCTAAAAAGAAAATTGATAGAGAAAAAATTCTTTTAGAGATAAGCAAAAATGAAAAAACAACTATAATTTATGAATCACCTAAGCGACTAAGTAAATTACTTATGGAATTACTTGAATTCTGTGGAGGAGATCGAGAAATTATGGTGGCCAGAGAATTAACAAAGAAATTTGAAGAACATATTTGCAATAATATAAATAACGTTATTGAATTTTTCAAAGATAAGGATATCATCGGTGAAATAACAATCGTTATAAAGGGTATTAAAAAAACAGATTTCAATCCTAATAAATCAATTATTAAAAAAGACCTTAATGATTTAATAAGTGCAGGCCTAAGTTTGTCAGCAGCATCAAAATACTTGGCGAAGAAAAATGGCTTAAAGAAAAGCGAAGTCTATAATTTAATTTAAAATGAAAAAGAATTATTAATACATATGAACTTACTTATAAAAAAAATTTTTTACTCAGCAATTTTCAATTCTTGT
>QCRA01000043.1 GCA_003212035.1 Prochlorococcus sp. AG-459-D04 | reverse complement strand
ATAGTTAAAAATTTACTTTCTGAGAAAGGTGTCAAAGTAAGGTTGACTAGAACAAATGACGTTGATTTGGATTTGCCTCCAAGAGTTTCCATTGCTAATAATACGAATGCAGATATCTTTGTAAGTATTCATGCAAATGCCTCAAGAGGTAAACGAAGAGACATAAATGGATTGGAAACCTTTTATTACAGAGGGTGGAGAGGAAGATTACTCGCGAAAAGAATTCAAAAACAAATTTTAAGAGTTTCCCCTGGGAGTCCTGATCGAGGAGTTAAACAAGGTCGATTTTATGTAATTAAAAATACTAGGATGCCCGCAGTCCTTGTAGAAATTGGATTTTTAACGGGAAGATTAGATGCAAGAAGATTAGAAAAAATAACCCATCGAAAAAGATTAGCCTATGCGCTTGCGAAAGGCATCCTCGAATATCTAGATAAAGTAGGGTGAAACTCAAAATAGGTATATTTGATAGCGGAATAGGTGGTTTTACTATTCTTAATTCTTTACTAAAAACACGTAAAGATGTAGAAGTTTTTTATTTGGCTGATACAAAAAGAATACCTTTTGGGAACAAAAATTCTAAAGAGATAAGATTAATTGCAAAAGAGATTTGTACTTTTTTTAATGATAAGAATTTGGATGCACTTTTAGTTGCTTGTAACACTACAAATGCGTGTGCGCTTGATATTCTAGAAGATAACCTAAAGATCCCTTGTTTTGACCTTATAAACTCAGTATCGGAAATAGTTGATAAACAAATAATTGGTGTTCTGGCAACACAAACAACTGTTCGATCATCGTATTACAAGAAAGCTATAAATGCTAAAAAAGCGAATACGATAATATTTCAGCAAGAATGTCCAGAATTTGTATCAGAAATTGAAAAAGAAAAATTAAATCTCGATACGTTAAATAGTCTTTCAGACTTATACTTAAGACCACTAATAAAGAAAAATATTGAGGAATTAATACTTGGATGTAGTCACTATCCTTTAATTTATGACATTTTAAGAAAAAAATTAGATTCAAATGTAAAAATTATTGATCCATCGATAGCATTAATAAAAAAATTTAATGAATCTTTTGCTTTTCCAGAAACTGACCGCTATGAGGTTATTTCTTTCGAAAATGTAAAATTTTTTGTTACTTCAGAAAGAGATGAGTTTTCCAATAAAGTAAAATTTTGGCTTGGATATAATAAAGAAATTAGGTTGGTTAACCTCCGAAGTAATGTTTGATTCCTTAAGATATATAAGAGGTCAATCATGAATACAGTAACAGAGCTACTACAACCAGTTGAAAATGATCTTGATGATCTTATTTTAGAACTGAAAAATCTAATAGGAGCTGGTCACCCAATTCTTCAAGCAGCAGCGGAACACCTTTTCAGTGCTGGGGGGAAAAGGTTGAGACCTGGTATAGTTTTATTGATTTCAAAAGCTATATCACCTGAATTTTGCTTGACAACCAAACATAAAAGGCTTGCTGAAATAACTGAGATGATTCATACAGCTTCATTAGTTCATGATGATGTTGTTGATGAGGCGTCTACAAGAAGAGGAGTTGATACAGTTCATAGCAGATTTAATACCAGAGTAGCTGTTTTGGCGGGTGACTTTTTATTCGCTCAAGCAAGTTGGCACCTAGCAAATCTTGACAATGTAAATGTAGTTAAACTACTTAGTAGAGTAATAATGGATTTAGCAGAGGGTGAAATCAAACAAAATTTAAATAGATTTGATTCGGCTCAATCTTTTTCAAAATACATAAATAAAAGTTATTGTAAAACAGCATCATTAATAGCCAATAGTTGCAAAGCAGCTGGAGTTTTGAGTGGGATTAATGACGAAAACTTAACCTCCTTGTACGATTTTGGCAAAAATATTGGTTTGGCTTTCCAAGTTGTAGATGATATTCTTGACTTTACTGGAAATGATAAACAACTTGGAAAACCTGCCGTAAGTGATCTTGCTAGTGGTTATCTTACAGCCCCAGTTTTATATGCCTTAGAAGAAAATAAACAATTGTCTGTTCTTATAAACAGAGAACTTGCTGAAAAGGATGATTTAGATGATGCTCTTAGTATAATAATGAACTCTAAAGCTATTGAAAGTTCTAGGAAACTAGCTGAGGATTTTGCAATGCTTTCTAAGGAAGCTATAGTCTGGCTCCCTGATTCAGAATATAAAAGAGCTTTAATGGCTCTCCCAGAATTTGTTCTAAGCCGTATTTATTAGATCTTTTAGAAATAAATCTTTGAGCTAAATTAATATTAAAATTTTTGAAAACCTCAATTTTTTCGACTAAATTTATTAAGCATAGATTTATTTAATGTCATTAGATAAAAAAAATTCAATCAATAACATACTTGAAGAAAAGAGAATTTTCCCTCCATCAAAAAAATTTGCAGAAAACTCAAATATTAGTACTCAAGAAGAATTACTAAGTCTAAAAAAACGTGCATCAGATAATCCTATTCAATTTTGGGAATCTTTTGCAAAATCTGAATTAGATTGGTTTGAGCCATTTCAAACTGTATTAGATAACGAAAATGCGCCCTTTTTTAAATGGTTCAAAGAAGGGAAACTCAATATTACATACAACTGCTTAGATAGACACATTAATAGAGGGCTTGGAGGAAAGACTGCACTTATATGGGAAGGCGAACCTGGAGATAGCAGAAAATATACTTACGAGGAACTTCTAAAAGAGGTATGTAAAGCAGCTAATGCATTAAAAGCAATTGGTGTAAAAAAAGGAGATTTGGTATGTATTTATATGCCGATGATTCCTGAAGCGATGTTTGCGATGTTAGCTTGTGCAAGAATTGGCGCGCCTCATTCAGTTGTCTTTGGAGGATTTTCTTCAGAAGCTTTAAAAGATAGGTTAATTGATGGAAACGCCAGATTTGTTGTTACTGCTGATGGTGGCTTTAGAAAAGATAAGGTAATTGAACTTAAAAAAGCAGTTGATGCAGCCATTGAAAATGGGGCAGATAAGGTTGTTGAAAAAGTAGTTGTTGTCCAACGGACCCAAAAAAATATTTCGATGGTTGATGATAGAGATTTTTGGTGGCACGAATTATTAAAAAATCAAAAAGGTCATTGTGAACCAGAAATGATGAATAGCGAAGATAGACTTTTTGTTCTTTATACTTCAGGTTCTACTGGAAAGCCCAAAGGTGTAGTTCACACTACTGGTGGTTACAATCTTTGGTCTCACTTGACATTTAAATGGATTTTTGACTTAAAAGATGATGATATTTATTGGTGTACTGCTGATGTTGGTTGGATTACAGGTCATAGTTACATAGTTTATGGTCCTTTATCTAATGGTGCTACAACCTTAATGTATGAGGGAGTGCCAAGACCCTCAAATTTAGGGGCTTTTTGGGCAATTGTTCAAAAATATAAGGTTTCTATTTTTTATACTGCACCAACTGCAATAAGAGCATTTATGAAGTCTGGGCGTGAAATACCTGATCAATATAATTTGGAGAGTCTTAGACTTTTGGGCACAGTTGGAGAACCCATTAATCCTGAAGCATGGATGTGGTATAAGGATGTTATTGGTAAAGATAAATGCCCTATTGTTGATACTTGGTGGCAAACTGAGACTGGTGGTGTGATGATAAGTCCCTTGCCTGGAGTCGTTGCTACAAAGCCAGGTTCAGCTACTTTCCCTCTGCCTGGAATCGAAGTTGAAATTGTTGATAAGAATGGAGATAAGGTTAAGGACAACGAAGGTGGCTATTTGATTATTAAGAAACCTTGGCCAGGAATGATGAGAACAATTCACGGAAACTCTGAGAGATATTTGAAGAATTATTGGGAATATATTTCCTTTAAAGGAGAAAAAAATGTTTATTTTGCTGGAGATGGAGCACGCATTGATGAAGATGGATACATATGGATTATGGGAAGAGTTGATGATGTCATAAGTGTTTCAGGACATCGGTTAGGGACAATGGAAATAGAATCTGCTTTGGTAAGTCATAAATCAGTTGCAGAGTCTGCAGTCGTTGGTAAAAAAGATGACTTAAAAGGTGAAGTTATAGTTGCTTTTGTATCTCTAGAGAAAGACGTGAACGGTTCTTCAGAATTAGTAGAGGTTCTAAAGAAACATGTTGTTAATGAAATTGGAATTATCGCAAAGCCTGAAAAGATTATAATCTCTGACTCCCTTCCGAAAACACGTAGTGGAAAAATTATGAGGCGAATTTTAAGATCTTTAGCTGCTGGAGAAAAAATTAGCGGTGATATTAGCACTCTCGAAGATAGTTCTGTTTTGGAGAAGCTTAAAGAATTATCCTAACCAGATTCATCAATTAAATTGGAAATTTTTTTAATAGTATTTCTTTTGAATTCATCATCGGCCCAGTCTCCCAAAAAATTTTCTCTTAGTCCTGCGCTTGCAATTATTGTGTGTGTACCTTTTAAAATTACCCCCTTAGAATTATCTTCTTTTCTTGCTTTTAAACAAGAAAATAATTTATCTGTTTGATCTAATTCATCTGAGTTGAATTTTATTAGGAAGTTATTTTTTTGATTATATGTTTTTTCAATTAATCGCAAAGTTCTTTCAGGGCTTGGGCTGAATTCACTGTTGAATTCTAATTTTTGAGAAATTTGTTTCAATAATGGAATTGATTTGTTAGCGCTGAAGTTATTAAAACTAATTGATATGAATTTTTCGCAATTTCTTCCACCATCAGGGGAAATTAGATGAAGTTTGCAGCCTAGGCTATGACCAATTCTTATTGAAGGAATTGATGCTCCTATTCTTTTTGATAAAGATATTCGGCAATTCTTGAAATCCCTCCATGCTTTAATAGCAAGTTGTTGGTGATCAAATTGTGGAGTGTATTTATAAGCATGTACTGCATAGTTTTTATTAATTAAACTCTCTATGAATCTTTTATAAGTTAAATCTGGTTTAGAAGCTAAATAACTTCCACCAATAAATTCCACAATTTTTTTAGGTTTTGAAGGCCAATAACAAAAATTGTTAAATTGAAATTTTGTAAAAGTCATCTTTTATAAATCTAAAAATATTTCAAAAATTATTTTCTAATCAGTTTTTTAATTTATATTAATTTAAAAGAAATTTTCATCAAATGCGTCAAGATAAATGAAAGTATTTTGAGTTAAATGGAACTATTTAACAAAAAAGAATTAAATCAATTGGATTTTCTTCATGATCAAATTAATACTAATTCCTCTGAAGAGAGAGTTACTAATCAAGATAAAAAAATTGAAAAAATTTTAATTCTTGATACTGAAACAACAGGTTTAGACGAAAATAAAGATGAACTCATAGAAATAGGTTGTATTCTATTTGATGTATCTTTTAGGTGTGTACTTTCGCAAGTTTCATTTTTATTACCAGTTAATAATAATGACGCCGAACATGTAAATGGTATATCTGCAGAAGTAACTAATATCTCTCAACCATGGGAAGATGGATTGAATTTCTTTCTAAAACTTGTTGATTGTTCAGATTATATTGTTGCCCATAATGTAGAGTTTGATAAGAAGTGGTTTGGTAAAGGAAGATTACCCAAACTTAATAAAAAATGGATATGTAGTTTAGAGGATATTAATTGGTCTTTTCAAAAATCATTAAAAACTAGGCCTTCAGTAACAGATCTTGCATTATCTTTTTCAATACCAGTTTGGAATTTACATAGAGCTCTATCTGATTGCTTTTACATATCTGAGGTCTTCAAAAAATGCGATAACTTAGAGGAACTTTTACTTAAAGCTACTGAACCGAGGTTTTTATACAAGGCTTTGGTTAGTTATGAAGATAGGTCCTTAGCTAAAAATGCTGGGTTCAGATGGAATAGTCCAGTGCAAGGAGCTTGGTCAAGAAAATTAACTACTGATGAGGCAAAAAATCTTGATTTTAGGGTAGAGATTTTGAATTGATATTTAATAAATTTTTGAATAAGAAAATATTTAGTGCATCTTACAAGGCATCCATTTATTACCCATTTTATGTGCTCCAATACATCTGTATTTTGAGGCAGCCTTTTCAGCCTCTTGTTTAGTGTTGAATAGATCTGACATCATATTTCCCTTATTTGAATTTGAAATTTGTTTGGAATGATTATGATGATTGTTATTAGAATTAGGTGAATACTCCCATATCCCCATAGTAGTAATACCGGCAGAGATAATTCCCATCCCGACTACTGATAAATTGACTATTCCCATTGCTACTGCACCAAAAGAAAATACACCCATTGGGACTACCCCAATACTTATTACTCCCATAGGCACTATTCCTATTGAAACTATACCAAGAGGTGCTATTCCAAAAGCAATTCTTTTTGGTTTTGTACCGCAATGCTGATTCTCTTTATTTCTATTAATTCCCAATAGTTTTTCTAAATGTTAAATTAAAATTGTCTCACAGAATAACCAATCAAAGATTAATTTCTAGATGAATTAAAAATTTTGAATTATTTTTTAGAACTTTGAATAACTTAAAAAACCTAAGAGGAACAGTAGACCTATTTCCTGAACAATTAATAAAGTGGCAAAACGTTGAAAAAATTGTATTGGAACAGCTTTCGAGAGCATCCATCAAAGAAATAAGAACACCAATATTGGAGATGACCGAATTATTTATAAGAGGAATTGGTGAAGGAACAGATGTTGTCAGTAAGGAAATGTATACATTTCTTGATAGAGGGGAGAGATCTTGCACTCTCAGGCCTGAAGGAACAGCCTCAGTGGCACGAGCGTTAATTCAAAATGGAATATCGTCTAATCCTTTTCAAAAACTTTGGTACATGGGTCCTATGTTTCGATACGAAAGACCTCAAGCAGGC
Source organism: Prochlorococcus sp. AG-459-D04 (assembly GCA_003212035.1). Taxonomy (GTDB): domain Bacteria; phylum Cyanobacteriota; class Cyanobacteriia; order PCC-6307; family Cyanobiaceae; genus Prochlorococcus_A. Next base: position 368 of record QCRA01000043.1, on the reverse strand, counting down.
AGGCAAAGACAGTTCCATCAGCTAGGTGTTGAGTTTGTAGGGCATGATTCAGTTAGAAGTGATGTTGAAATTATTGCTTTAGCTTGGGATATCTTAGGTAAATTAGGAATAAAAGAACTTAATCTTGAAATAAATACGTTAGGTGATACTAATGACAGATCAAATTTTCAAAAATCCTTTTTAAAGTGGCTAGAAATAAATAAAGATTCTCTAGATTTAGATTCTCAGAATAGGATTACTAAAAACCCTTTGAGGATTTTGGACTCAAAGAATATTCAAACAAAAAAAGTTCTTGAAAATGCACCAAGATTATCTAATTTCTTGTCTGAAAAAAGTCAAAAAAGATATTCAGATTTAAAAAGACAATT
>QCRA01000042.1 GCA_003212035.1 Prochlorococcus sp. AG-459-D04 | reverse complement strand
CAAAAACAGGGCCAGTGCCATTTTGAGACGAAATAATATTTAATTTTGCATTTGCTTTAAAAAAAGAGGGGATAAGAACTTTTTGAGCATAATTACCTGCGCCAATAAAACTAACCACTGGTTTTTTTGTTTTTAATTTTTTAAAATTATTGCTATTATTCAAAATTATAGAATTTTTCTCAAGATTACACTTTTCTGGATATTTCAAAATAATCCCTAAACTTGAATAATTTTCTAATAAGTATTTATATGCCTTTTTTACTTGATCTAGCTGAAAATAATTAGAAATTAAACTTTCTGTTTTTAACATCCCAGTTGAGAAGGAGTGTATAATTGCCTCAAAATTCCTTTGTTGAGTCCATCTTACAAACCCAATAGGGTAATCATTACCCAATTCTTCATAATTAGGATCATATCTACCAGGGCCATATGAACAACTAATTTGAAAAGTTAATTCTTTCTTATAAAACAAGTCTCTTCTTATTTCTAACCCCGTCACTCCCACGAGTACAATTCTCCCTCTAATTCTTGAAACTTTTGCTGCTAAATCTATAGGATCTGAAGACTTTGTACTTGCTGTTATTAAAACCCCATCCACACCAACATTATTAGTGTAGTTTTGACACCATTTTTCAGCGTCAGAATTTTCATTTAAATTGAGACAATCTATTCCTAAATCCTGCGCAAGTTTGCATTTTTGCTTATCTGGATCTAATGCAATTACCCTACATCCATTAGATTTAAGTATTTGAGCAGAAAGAATTCCAATAATACCTAGGCCACTGACTAAAATAGTTTCTCCAAAAGTTGGATTTAGTAGTCTTATACCTTGTAATCCTATTGAACCTAAAACTGTAAACACTGCTTGAGAATCTTTAATATCATCAGACAAAACAGCACACAAGTTTTCTGATACAGAAACAAATTCAGCATGATATCCATTAGAAACTACTCTTTGTCCTACTTTTAGTTTTTTTACTCCCTCTCCCAATTTAATAATGGTACCTACATTACAATATCCCAATGGAAGTGGCTCATCTAATTTAGATTGAACAGAATTAAAAGTACTCATTAATCCATCTGTTCTAGTTTTGTCAATTACCTCTTTAACTTTATCAGGCTGTTTTAAAGCCTTTTGTATGAGATTTGATTTTCCAAAATCAACTAAACTTCTTTCTGTTCCTGCCGATAATAATGATAATGAAGACTTAATAAGAACTTGACCTTTTTTAGGCGAAGGTAAAGGTTTTTCTATCAAAGAAATTTCACCGGTAGATAGAGATTGAAATACTTGTTTCATTTTATTTTCGAATTAAAAGAATTTGTCATTAAAATTTTTTCTTTTTTAGAAGGGTAATTTATTAAAACTGCTCTATGAATTCCCTCAAAAACAAAAATTGAACCTGCAGATACTCCCAAAGGTCCATATGTCTCAGAAATTTCTTTAATATTTTCATATGAAGATGCGCCTCCCAAAACTGTTACTGGGTAATTTAATTGTTTTTTTACAATTTCTATAATACTTTTGTCGTAGCCGTTCAAAGTTCCGTCATTATCAATTGATTGCAGAAGTATTTCCCCTGCACCTAAAGAAGTAAAAAGTTGAGCAGCTTCTAAAGGATCTTTTCTAGAATCTTTTTTACCATTTAAATATTTGCAAGTTAACCTTTTAGTAAATCCTGTTCTGGCAACATCAAGCACGGCAACAACACTTTGAGATCCAATTATATCTGAGGCCTCTCTAATCAAGTTAGGAGAAATAAAGGATGAACTCCCAATAGCCACCTTCTCAATTCCAAGACTAATTAATTTCATAATGGTATTTATATCTTTAATCCCCCCCCCGTAACATAAAGGCATCCGACATTGAGAAGAAATATTAGATATCAAATCAAAATCAGGTTCTTTATTATTTTTTGTAGCCCCAATATCTAAAACAATAATTTCATCTACATTTAATTCATTGAAAATTCTTACGGCATTAAGAGGATCCCCAACATATTTATAATTTTTAAACATTGTTGATTTAACTAAAGCACCATCATTAATAAGTAGGCAAACTGATAATCTTGACCTTAGCATTTTAAATTCTTATAAACTCAGAAAAAATATCTAGACCAGCATCATGACTCTTTTCGGGATGAAACTGGCAACCTATTATATTTTCTTTTTTAACACATGAACAAAAATCTTCTCCATAAAATGCAGTTGAAATTATTAGTTCTTTATCATCAGGTACGCAGTGATAGGAATGCAAAAAATAAAACTCTCTCTGGTTTAAACTTTTAGTAAATTCATCTTTTATGGATCTTAAGGTTATTGAGTTCCATCCCATATGAGGTAAATCTAAATTTAAATCTTTATCAAATTTTTTTACTTTTCCTTTAATCCAACCTAAGCCCTGTGAATTACCTTCCTCGCTACTTTCAAAAAGCATTTGCATTCCGACACAAACGCTCAATAACGGCTTTTTATCAGTCATTACATTTTCATAAAGATTTTCAACCAATCCTGATTTATTGATCAATTTAATAGCGTAATCAAATGCACCTACACCAGGTAAAATTATGTGTGTACACGAATTAAAATCATTTTTATTATTAATTATTTTTGTTTTGCAATTTAATTTCTCTAAAGCATATTTAAATGCAGATATATTACCAAGTCCATAATTAATTATTCCAATCATTTTTTAATTATCTTTTGATCCCTGCTTCGAGTCCAAATTTTTGCATAAATTTTGCACCAAGTTGGAATAAAGTTAAGGAATGAGGGTAGTCATAGTAGTATTTTTTTTTCATATCTCGATATTTAATCAATTCTTCATAAGTGATTTTTAATTTATTGGCAACATATCTAGTCTCTGAAATAGCATCCTCTTCAGAAAACTCTGGTTCTTTAAGTTTTTCCAAAGCTTCCTCCCTGGACAACTGATTTGTACAAATAAGACTTGAAAATTGAACTCTTCTGGTATCAAATCCAAATCTTTCAGGCAACCAATAACCCTCAAAATATCTAGTAAATCTTGATTCAAAGTGTTTTCTTGGATAAGGTTTCCATCCATATATTTTGACCAATTCATCAAGAGCATCACTCTTGTTATATTCTACGTAATCTAAAACTTTTAAAACCTTGACCCTTTTAATGTATCTTAGCCATAATTTATGTCTCAATATTGAGCTAAAGGGATAAGTCGGCATATGATATGCTCCAAAATTTTTCCTAATAAAATTTAAATGTTTTATATCGGTACCATAATAAAAAAATTTCAAAGGATTCCTTATACATTCAGTACTTATATTCCCGCCATTCAAGATCCATTTAATTCCATTTTTATTCGCAAAATTATAAAGAGTTGAAATAAAGGCATGATCTTGTGGAATATCTATATGTGGTACACCAGCCTTAAAGAAAGCTAATTGAAACTTTCTCATTTCTTCCCAATTTATAACCTCAGTGAATAAATCTAGATTTAATTTTGATATTAAGAATTTAATATTTGAAACACTAATATCTGAATTCCATCCTCCATCTACGTGAAAAACTAATGGCCTTAGTTTTAACTTTGTGACAGCATAATGAAGCATATATGAACTATCGATTCCGCCACTTAGTCCTAAAATACAATCATATTTTTTTCTTTTATTTGACTTTATTCGATCTATGATTTTTCTAAATTCTTCCTTATTCTTTTTTTTCTCTTGCCAGTATTGTTTTGTTACCGATTCAAACTGAATGCAGTTATCACAAATACCTTCTGCTGTAAATTGAATCGAAGGATCAGAAGTATCCATTACGCACTTTTTACAAATTTGATATTTATTGACTTGCATATTTTATTAATATTCAAAAAATTATATCAGATTTGTGTGTAATTTTTATTTAATGCAATTTTATATTTCTGAATATCATGTTAGATTATTGAAGGACATTTTATATTAAAATTGAAACTAAATATAGATGATACTAATGTAAGTAATATTTCAAGAATTAAATCATTTTTTAATATATTAAACTATCTACCTTATAGATATAGAATAAATCTAGTTTCATCAGTTATATTAGTTATAATTGCAGGTATTCTAGAAGCTCTTAGTATTAGATTTATAAGAATTATTTTGGATCAATTAGAAGACTTAAAGGATCTTGAATTGATCAAAAATCTTTCACAAAATGTTATTTTACTTATATCTTTTATATTAACATCTGCATTATTAAGATTAATAATAATTAAATTTAATTTAAATATTGCAGCTATTACTGGTAATTATCTATCAGGGGAAATATTTAAAGAACTTGCAGAAAGAGATTACGAATTAAGCTTAAATGATAAAGAAAGTAACGATATTGATTTGATAACTTGGCAAGTAACAAAAGCATCTGGCTTGATAAATATTTTCCTACAAACAATATCAGCAATTTTTATAAGTATATTTATTTCTTTTTCCATTTTTAGAGAAAGTTTCAATTTAGTTTTTTTCAGTGCATTACTATTACTTGGTTTTTATTCAATTACAGGGAACTTAATAAAAAAAAGACTGAGGTTAAACAGTAAAACATCATTAGAGGTAAATAGATTTTGCGTGAAGTCTATTCAAGAAGTTTCCGTTTTACGTACAGAAATAAATTTAGGATTGAATTCTATCCCTTTCATAAAAGATTTCAAAGAAGTTGATTTAAAAGGTAAAAAGGCTAATGCGGATTCACAATATCTTGCATTACTGCCAAGATATTTGCTTGAAGGCTTAACTTTGTCCGTAGGGATCTTAGTAATTTATTTATCTTTTTCTCAAAAAAATTTATATATCCCAATTTCATCAATAGGAGCATTAGCTTTTGCATTACAAAAAATCTTACCTAATATCCAACAAATCTTTTATGGTTGGTCAACTTTAAATGCACAAGGAGATTCATTAATAGAGGTAAATAAAGCACTCAGAAAATTGAAAAAAAATTATCCCTTAAACTTCAGAACAAAAGCAGATGAGGGAATTCAACCAAAATATAATAATTATAAATGGGAAACAATTAAGTTAAATAACATTTCATATTCTTACTTTTCTGAAAAAGGCGAAGCATTTAAAGTTTATAAAGATTTCTCTTTAACTATCAAAAATGGAGATAAAATTGCTATTTATGGGGAATCTGGGACCGGTAAATCAACCCTTATTAAATTAATTTCAGGTCTATTAAAACCCCAAAATGGTGAAATTTTAATAGATGGTAAAGATATTAATTTAAATCATAAAAGCTTAAAAGATTTTAGAAATTTGATTTCATATGTTCCACAACAAGTTCAAATATTAAATAGGTCTATAAAGGAAAATATTTTATTAGATTCGAATTCAAAAATATCCAATCATTTCTTTAATAAAGTTATTCAAAGTTGTTCTTTAGAAGATTTCATAAATTCAAAGTCAGGTGGTTCAAAATCTATATTGGGATTTAGAGGTCGATCAATAAGCGGGGGCCAGAAACAAAGGATTGCGATAGCGAGAGCTATTTTAAAGAAAAAGCAAATTCTTATTCTTGATGAATCAACATCCAGTTTAGATAAGAAAATGGAAAAAGAAATATTAAAGAATATTCATATAATATTAAAAGATAGTACGATAATACATATAACTCATAATCCAGAGATACTAAATCTATATCAAAGATCTATAAAAATTTAATACTTAATTCATATCTTATTAAAGCATTCAAAAGATAATTAAGATTGCAATTATTAGATATAAATACAATATCGAGTTTAAATTTAAATTCAATAAATATTGACAATAATAAATACGATAACTACATTGAAAAAACCTTCTCCAAAATGGCTTATTAAATCCATCATATGAAATATTTAATAATTTCTTTAATAAAACTACCTAAAAATTAAATCAATTCTTTAGTAAGATAAAATTCTATAAGTTCTCTTATATCTGTATTAGTTTTTTCAGGAATTTCTAAGTCTTTTTTAGAATTAAGTATTTGCCCCTTAAAATAAATATTCGAATTCCTATTAGTTATGGATTCATAATTATTTTTAACACAATTTGCCAATTCTGTAAGTTTTAATTTAGATAAGGAGCAAAACTTTTTTTGTCCATAATTTATTTGATTTATATAATTTAAGAAGCTATTTAAACTTGTAGTATTGATTTCCAAATCAGTATTACTTTTAATTATAGCTCGATTATTTTTAACTAAATTTGAGGCTATATCCATTACAAATAAGCTTGATTTTCCTCTATATAATTTACCTGGGGCACCAATTATATTTCCTAATCTTATTATTAAAATATATTTTTTCCAGTCTGGGTTTGTTTTTATTAATTGTTCACCAATCAATTTTGATAAACTATATTTATCGTAATCATTTGAATTTTCTTCATATTTCTCACAGTGAATAGTAGATAACCAAATTAATCTAGTATTTGCTTTAATACATACTTTCGCTAATCTACTAGGCCAAATCGCATTCTTTTCTAGATAATCATTCAGTGAATACTTATCTTGATTTATTCCTATTCCCGACGCATCATAAATCGTATGGAAATTACTAATTATTTTTTCAAGTTGCGCATCATCTAGATTTAAATAATTTCTTATACATTTATATTTTTTAATAAATGGAGAATTTGTACCTAAAGTAATACTCTCATTTTTCTTTTCAAGCCAGTCAGTAATTCTACTGCCTAGAAATCCTGATGCCCCAAAAATCAAGAAACCCATTTTGCTTGGCCTTTTTCCCAAAGGGCTTGAACATATTCAAGATCCCTTTTTGAATCAACGCATCGCCAAAACTCATCTGTCTCATAAGCAGCAACATCATTATTATTAATAGCTTTTTGCATAGGTTTTTTCTCTAACATATCCTCATCTCCATCGATATATTCTATGAAACTAGGCTCAACCACAAAAAAACCACCATTAATTCTGCCTTGCTTCAATTGTGGCTTCTCTTGAAAACTCTTTATAGATCCATTCTCAATCTCTAATTCCCCAAATCTTGCTTGAGGTCTTACTGCACTCATCGTTAATGATTTCTTTTCTTTTTTGTGAAAGTTTATAATATTTTTAATATTAATGTTTGAGAGACCATCCCCATAAGTCATTAAAAAAGTTTCATTATTTAAAAATTTCTTTATTCTTTTTAATCTCCCCCCAGTTTTTGTATCTATACCTGTATCAATTAAATTTATTTCCCATTCTTTTTTAGGCTTATCAATAAAATTTACTTTATTTTCTTTTGTATTAATGCAAATGTCATTAGTTGAGTAATTGAAGTTAAAAAAATAGTTTTTGATTATATTTTGTTTATATCCAAGACAAATTATAAATTCACGAAACCCATAATAGTCATAATGATTCATAATATGTTCAATCATTGGAATGCCTCCAATCTCTAACATTGGCTTTGGAATATT
>QCRA01000041.1 GCA_003212035.1 Prochlorococcus sp. AG-459-D04 | reverse complement strand
AATTAGCATTAAAACCTTTGCTAAGCCTTTGAATTTCAGCGACAACTACTTCACCATTAAAACCAGCATTTTTTGCTATTTGTTTGGTAGGTTCCAAAAGGGCTTCTTTAACTATATTTATACCCGTTCTTAAATCATCTGAAGATGTTTCACTTAAATTTGAAAGGTCATCTGATATTTCAATTAAAGTTTGTCCTCCTCCAGAAACAACACCCTCTTCAATAGCAGCTTTCGTAGCATTAAGGGAGTCTTCGATTCTCAACTTTTTATACTTCATCTCTGTTTCTGTAGCAGCTCCTACTTTGATAAGAGCTACTCCTCCTGCTAGTTTGGCTATCCTTTCATTGATTTTATCCTGATCATACTCAGATTCAGTTATATTAACTTCTCTCTTTAATTTCTCTACTCGCGCCTTAACTAAATCTTTAGTGTCTTCGAAGGCAACTATTGTAGTTTTATCCTTTGTAATAGTTATTTTTTTTGCTTTTCCTAAATCATTAATCGATGCTTTATCAAGTGCCATCGATTTATCTTCGCTAATTAACTTAGCCCCTGTAAGAATTGCAATATCTTCAAGGGCAGCTTTTCTTCTCTCACCAAATAAAGGAGCTCTTACGGAAGCTACATTTAAAACCCCACTATTCTTATTCAAAACCAGAGTGGTTAAAGCCTCTCCTTCTATATCTTCTGCAAGAATTAGAAAAGGTGATCCTGACTTCTGAATTTCTTCAAGTATTGGGACTAGATCAACTAAATTTGAGATTTTTTGATCAGTTATTAATATTTTAGGGTTTTCAAGTTCACAAACTTGTCTTTCTTGGTCTGTTACGAAATATGGAGAACTATAACCTCTATCAAAAGACATTCCTTCAGTTATGTCTAATTCTGTTTCTAATGATTGAGATTCTTCAACATTTATTACACCATCTGAAGTAACAATATCCATTGCTTTAGAAATTATAGATCCAATTTCTTCATCACCTCCAGCACTAACTGTTGCAACTTTTTGAATATCAGAACCACTTAATGAAATACTTTTGGAACTCAATTTTTCTAATACAAAAGCAAGGCCTGCCTCCATACCTTTTTTTAACTCAATAGGGTTGGCGCCAGAAGCAATATTTTTTAATCCCTCCTGAACCATCTTCTGACTCAAAATGGTTGCTGTTGTTGTTCCATCGCCAGCACTCTCTTTTGTTTTGGATGCAACTTGTTCTATTAGTTTCGCACCTAAATTAGAAATAGGGTTTTCAATCTCGATCTCTTTCGCAACTGTAGATCCATCTCTTACTATATCTGGCGAACCAAATTTCTTTTCTATTAAAACGTTTTTGGCTTTTGGCCCAATAGTAACCTTTACTGCATTAGCTACGAAATTCACACCTTTTTCTAGCGCTTCTCTTGATTCATCAGAAAAACTTAACTGTTTAGCCATTTTTACTCGATCTTTAATCCTATTCTAATGTCCCACAGAATCATTTTTAAGGGATATTTAATTAAGTGGGGAAAGCCGAATTTCTTTTAATAAGACATACAAATTAAATTAAATAAGAGTATCTTTAAGTTATGGAAGAAACTAATAATCTTATTTTTACTCTTACCGCAATCCTCGCGATTGCTATGACATTAATATACTTTCCTTTAAGATTTTTCTTGACATTAACTGCTAGAAGTAGAAGACTTAAACTTTTACAAAAAATTAGAAGGTTAAGAGATGAATTAGGTCAGCCTTATGAAAGTACATAATTAAATACTCATACCTCCGTCTATACTGATTGTTTGCCCTGTAATGTAACTTCCAGCATTACTTGAAACTAAGAATGACACTAAGTTTGCAATTTGAGAACAACTTCCTAATTTCCCTAAAGGAATAACTTTAAGTATCTCTTCAGTATTAAGTTTTTCAGTCATTTCTGTTTCTATAAAGCCTGGAGCTATTGCATTTACGTTTATACCTCTTGAAGCAAATTCTTTAGCGCAAGTTTTGGTGAATCCAATAACTCCTGCTTTGGCTGCAGAATAATTTGCTTGACCGGGATTACCAATTATGCCAACAACAGATGAAATATTTACGATACTACCACTTCTTTTTTTCATCATAAATTTTGAAGCATATTTTGTACAAAGAAAAACCCCTTTTAAGTTTGTATTTAATACATCATCCCATTGTTCCGATTTCATTCTCATCAATAGTCCATCTCTAGTAATGCCAGCATTGTTAATAAGAATATCAATGGAGCCATTAATTTTTATGATTTCTTCAAAAGCTGAACTGACAGAGTCCTCTTTTGATACATCAAATTTTAATTTATGAGCTTTACCTCCCGAATTTTTTATTGAATTTACAACTTCTTCAGCTTTTTCATCAGAAGAAGAGTAATTAATAAAAACTTCTGCTCCTAAGCGGCTTAGTTCTAAAGCAATTTCTTTACCAATTCCTCTGCTAGCTCCAGTGATTAAAGCAACTTTGTCTGATAATGAATCTGTATTGGACATTATGAACTTTTATAATTTTTAATCGTAGTACTATTTGTGTAAAGATATTGCTTTTATTTATAATTGTCTAGAAAATATTAAGACCTTCAATCGTGCACTTTTTAATACCAGCTGCAGGGAGTGGTAGCAGAATGAAAGCTGGAAAAAATAAATTACTTATTGATTTAGAGGGAGAGTCTTTGATTTATTGGACACTTAAATCTGTATTTTTTGCAAGCTCAATAAACTGGGTCGGAATAATTGGGCAACCGAAAGATAAAAATTTATTATTAACTGCAGCAAAGGAGTTTGCCCCAAAAGTTAATTGGATTAATGGTGGTGAGACCAGACAACAGTCAGTTTTTAATGGTTTAGAAGCGCTACCAAAAGATGCTAAAAAAGTTTTAATACATGATGGAGCTAGATGTCTAATTAATCCTGAATTGATTGACCTTTGTGCTAAGCAATTAGATGATAATGAAGCTGTAATTCTGGCTACTAAGGTAACTGACACAATAAAGATTGTTGATAATGAGGGTTTTATTAAAGAGACACCAGATAGAAATTATTTATGGGCAGCGCAAACTCCTCAGGGCTTTTTAGTAGATAGATTAAAAAAAGCTCATAAGATGGCAATTGATAAAAATTGGAAAGTCACAGATGATGCCTCACTATTCGAAATGCTTAATTTGAAAGTTAAGATTATTGAAGGAACTTATTCAAATATAAAAATCACGTCCCCTATAGATTTGAAAATAGCAAAACTTTTTGTGAAGAACCCTAGTTAAAAAAGTGTATCGATACTAAGAATGCCATCATCACCATTTAAGGTGGCTTCGTATCCTAAAGGAATGCAAGCATTTCCCGATATATGGCCTATTGGGAGGTCAAAAAGAATAGGAAAATCATACTCTTGGAGTCTTTCAATAATGCAGTTTTTTAGTATATCTTTCCATTCAAGGTCGCTGGAATCATTAGAAAAACTTCCGAATCCAATACCAGCAATTTCAGTAAGTATTTTTGTCATTCTGAGGTAAGTCAACATGCGATCAATTTTATAAATATCTTCATTAATATCTTCAAAAATTATTATTTTCCCTTTGCAATCTGGAAAGTGATTAGTACCAATTAAAAAAGTAGCAATAGTTAAGTTAGAAACTATAATTTCTCCTTTAGCTTCCCCACCTCTTAAAGAAATTCCTCTTATGTCCTCAACATATCCTTCAAAAAGTAAATTTCTTAATCTCTTAAGACTCCACTCTGGCTCTTTGAAAAGGCTAGTAACCATGGGCCCATGAATAGAACCCACAAATCCTTGAGAATATTTAGATATTAATAAAGAACATGTATCTGAGAATCCAAGCATTAAACCATGCTGCCAAGAAGGTTCTTTTTCTAATAGTCTTGCTGAACCCCAGCCTCCTTTTGCAAAAATGATTAGCTTACTATTTTGTGCTTTTTCCAGTTCTTCAAATCTAGTTACATCATCACCTGCAAAATAACCAAATTTTTTCGATAGAGAATTATTTTCATTAATTTCCAAGCCCCAGTTTTTTAAAATTTCTATGCCTTTTCGAAAATTTTCGTCCTCATCAATAAATGAGCCTGGAGCCAAAATATCTATTAGATCACCTTTTTTTAATCTAAAAACCATATTTAGAACCTATGAGGCAATAATAATTCCTAATAAAAGGACTCCTCCATAAATTGATTGATTTTTGAAGTGATTCCCAATATTTTTTATTGATTGTTTTTCCTCAGGAAATACTTTTAGTATATCTCTCTGCATTAAGATTGATGTTGTAAGCCAAAATGGCCAAAAAATAAAATCCATTTGATTAATAAATCCGCATAATGCGAGAAAACTAGAAGTTAAAAAATAACAAATTTGAATAGTTATTCTTGTATTGCTTTGGAGGTTAACAGCAGAACTATTTATTCCAATTTTGATATCATATTTTTTATCTGCTAAAGCATAAATTGTGTCAAAGCCAAAAGTCCAAAAAATGGTAGCTAGCCAGCAAAACAATAAAACAATACTATTTAAATTGCCTTCCTTTGCGGCCCAGGGAATTAAGACAGCAAAACCCCAGCATATGGATAAGATTAATTGAGGATATTTAAACCATCTTTTGGAAGAAGGATAAATTAAAATGATAGGTAAAGCTAAAAAAGCAAGCGAAATGGAAAGGATTCTTCCGGGTTGAGGTAGTGACAAAGTTAAAAAGAAGCTACATAAAATTAAAAAGAAAAGAATTAAATAAGCCGTTTTAAGACCGATTTTATTTGCAGCTAGAGGTCTATTTTTTGTCCTAAAAACTCTTTGATCAATTTTTTTGTCCCAAATATCATTAACTACACAGCCTAATCCACTTACTAGTAGTCCTCCCAGGATTATTCTTAACAACATTAAAAATGTTGGATTAGCATCTGGGGTTAAATATAAACTCCATCCAGCAGGAATAAGTAAGATCATTCTTCCAGTCGGCTTATTCCACCTTAATAATTCAAAAAAAGTACTTAATTTAATTTGTTGATTTTTATTTTGCATATGACCTATTGTATATTTCATAACTTTAAATAATCTTACTAGGATTAAATGTTTTCTATTATTTAATAATCAATCTTGGGTATATTTATTAATGGATTAAAGATATCAGCATCTTATAAAAAGAAATGATAAAGAAACAAGATTTAAGATATTTTCAAGAAAAGCAAATTTTAGTAGCTTCAATAGATATTGGAACTAACTCTACACATCTTTTGGTAGCAGAAATTAATCTAGAATTAAAATCATTTTCAATAAAATTCACTGATAAATCAACCACTCGTCTTGGAGAAAGAGATGAGGAGGGTAATCTTACTGAAGAATCAATCCAAAGAGCATTAGTTACTCTTAAACGATTTAAGGAATATTGTAAAAGTAATGGTGTAAAACAAATAGTATCAGCAGCAACAAGTGCAGTAAGGGAAGCTCCAAACGGTCAGGATTTTATTAAAAAAGTGCTTGATGAAACTGATATTCAGATAGAAATGATAAGTGGTTCTGAGGAAGCCAGATTAATTTACCTTGGTGTTCTTTCTGGTATGGCTTTTGAAGATGAGTCTTTTGTAATCATAGATATTGGAGGAGGCTCTACAGAATTAATACTTGCAGATAAAAAAGATGCTGTAGCACTTACCAGTTCGAGAATTGGTGCGGTAAGACTTAAAAATGATTTTTTAAATAAAGAGTCTATAAATTCACAAAGATCGAGTTTTCTAAGCACTTTTATTAAAGGATCTTTAGAACCATCTGTTCGAAAAATAAAGAGTAGATATAAGGGAGTTAAGCCTTTATCTATGATTGCAACCAGTGGCACTGCAACCTCATTAGGAAATTTGATTTCAGATGATTTGGGAGAATCTAAACAAAAGTTGCATGGTTATAAATTTAAAAGGGAAAATTTACAGAATATATTGGAAAAACTAATTAAATTGCCAGTTTCGGAAATCAAGAAAATACCTTCATTAAGTGAGAGAAGAGCAGAAATAATTATTCCAGGTGCATTGATATTAAACACCGCAATGCAGATGTTGAACTTTAATGAATTAATAATAAGTGAGAGGGCGCTGCGAGAGGGTTTGGTCGTAGATTGGATGCTTCGTAAAGGGATAATTAAAAACGAGTTAAATATTCAAAGCAATATTAGAAAAACAACTATAGTTCATCAGGCTAGAAAGTTTGGAGTAGATAATAAGAGAGCTGAGAAAGTTATTGATATTGCCTTTCAAATCTATGATCAGACTAAAAATATCTTTCATAGCAATAATGACCCTAAAGCTAAAGAACTTCTTTGGGCAGCTTCTAATCTTTATAATTGTGGGAAATACGTAAATGTTGGTTCATACCACAAACACTCTTGGTACTTAATCAAAAATTGTGAGTTGTTGGGATATTCTGAAGCAGAAACAAATATTATTGCTTCAATTGCTAGATACCATAGAAAGACTCTGCCCAAGAAAAGACATGAGTCTTGGCAAAATTTAATATCCAAAGAAGATAAAACATTAGTTCTTGAAATGTCATTAATCTTGAGACTAGCAGCATCTCTTGATCAAAGACCTGATAAGGTAATCTCCTCAGTTCAAATAAAATTGCAGGAAAATATTCTTACATTTGAACTTCTACCTATTAAAAGAAACCATGTTCTTCTACTTGAAAAATGGAACTTAGGATTATGCAGTTATGTAATAAAAGAACTAAAGAATTTAGATTTAAAAGTTATTTAGTTTTTTTAATAAGTTCTTGTTTTGGAGTTTGATTCTGAGAAGAGTCTGAAAATAAATTGAAAATTAAGGATGATGCAATTAGTCCGAGAAAGCCTGAAATTAAAATAAATATTAGGAAACCTACTGGATTAAGATTCTTAGATTGCATAGACTCGTAATTTTTTTTGGAAACTTCTTCAACTATTTCTTCAATTTTCACTTCTTTCCTCTCTGTATTGAATTCATCCATTATAAATTCTGTATCAAGTTTGAGCTTCTGTGAAATCCTTCTAATCATTGCTTTGACAAATACTTTTTCAGGTAGCTTTTCTTCCTTACCCTCTTCTATGGCTTCAAGTTGATGAGCACCGATTTTTAAATCAGAAGCCAATTCTTCAATAGATTGATTTCTACTTAACCTTGCCTCTTTAATGAAATTTCCAATTCTTTTTAAAGAGGAATTTTCTCCTTTATTGTTGTTTCCCGAAACAGATTTTATTTCTTTCAAAGCAAATAAATTTTTACCAATTATAGTAATTAATATTTTTCTATCAACTTTAAGATTTGTTATTCCTAAAGAGATGCCTATAAGATTGATTATAAAGATTAGATCTTTTTTGAGAATTATTAATTGCTGGACTAATTATGTAAATGGTTGTTCTAATAAGTTTTTTCTCAATTGAAAATTTTTCCATATCTTTTAATTCTATTAATGATGTCCAACCATCATCCCAAGATACTCTAAATCCAACAATCACTTTAGTCTCTGGAGGGTAATACTTTAGTAGAGTTTCTTGAGACCTTTTCACATGCCTAGCACTTAGATAAAGACATATAGAGGAATTGTGTTTCGCAAGATATTCCAGAGATTCTTTCTCGGGCATCCCTGTTCGCCCTCCGGCTCTAGTTAAAATTATTGTTTGAGTTACTTCAGGGATGGTTAACTCAGCTTCATGATATGCTGCAGCAACTTGAAAAGCACTAACTCCAGGAACAACCTCAATTTCAATATTTTCGTTTTTTAAAATTTCGATTTGCTCTCTAATTGCTCCAAAAAGGCAAGGGTCTCCATCATGCAACCTTATAACAGTTTTACCTGCCTGAAATTTTTCTATCATAATTGAGGTGATTTGCTCTAAGTTGAGCGAACTCGTTTTTATTTTTTCAGAACCTTCTTTGGTAAAATCTAAAATCTTTTCAGGAATTAGAGAATCAGTCCAAATAATGACATCTGCAATTTTTATTTTTTTTAATGCTTTTAAAGTTAATAATTCTGGATCGCCTGGACCAACACCAATAAAGGATATTTTTTTATCCATTCTTTCTATTTTTCCCACTATATGTTCTCAATCTTAAAAAAAATATTCCAATTAATCCAGAAGAAAATAGAAAAATACTTATAAATTGAGCCATTCTTATACCGCCATCACAGAAAGGTGGAAGTCCACTAATGCATAGTGGGTCAGTTCTTAAACCTTCAATCCAGAATCTTCCAAAGCTATAACTTATTAAATAAAGACAGCTAATAAAGCCAGGTCTGAAAAAATCTGTTTTATTTTGTTTATTAAAGGTAATAATAAGGACGATGAAAATTAAAAGATTCCATAATGACTCATAGAGAAATGTAGGATGAAAATATTCATAATTAAGAAATTCTAAAGGCCTATTTTGGATAGGTATAAATAATTTCCAAGGCAAATTTGTAGGCACTCCAAAGGCTTCATTATTGAAAAAATTTCCCCACCTTCCTATTGATTGTCCAAGAATAATCGAGGGTATTAATAT
>QCRA01000040.1 GCA_003212035.1 Prochlorococcus sp. AG-459-D04 | reverse complement strand
GAAGGTTTTTCCTGCATATAACTTTAACTTTCTATTTTATGATTATAGTTCTTTAAGTATTTTTAGCCCTCTTAACCTTTAAAAGCGCATTATTTACTGCCTGTTGTTGATCTCTTTTAGTAATCCAGTGGTGATAAGTTTGAGTATGAAGACTCACTGAATGTCCCATCATTCTTGCAGCAACAGTATCTGGTAAATCATAAAAAATTGTTCTCACCGCCCAAGCATGCCTAAGGTCATAAGGTTTTATTTGTAAAGAGTAACGTTTAAACTGGTCTGTAATTTTTTTTCCAATATTTTGTAAGGTTGTGATTTTAAGGTCTCTATTAATATTTGGAAGTAATTCTGGATTTTCCCCAAGTTCTAATAATTCGAACTTTTCCACCCATTCAGGATGAAATGGCCAAACTTGATGTTCCCCAGTTTTCGTAGTAGGTAAAACTCTAATAATTTTGTCCCCAAAATTAGTTAAGGAACTTAAATCACAAAAAAATACTTCATGATTCCTTAATCCATATGTAGCCATCAAACCAAAGACAAATTTCCAAGATTTGTTTGGTATCCTCTCCCAAAGTTTTTCTATTAAATCGTCTGTGGGGAGATCCCTAAATCCTGCTTTGTTCAAACCATATCCTCTAGAATTTAATTTCCAATCTTCTGGTAATTGAATGTCCAAAAACTTAGCCAAAACGCTTAGAGAAGTAGCGCATTGTTTCCTACTTCTGCTACCTTCCCTGTAACTTTCAAGTGTTTTTTGAAATATTTTTTCTAAAGCTTCATTTTCATAATCATTGTAAATATTGAGGATTCTTTTCATATATGGTTTGTAAGAACTTCTCCAAGTGGTTTTTCTAGTGCTGGTTCGAAAATCACTTTTGTTTTCTTTAAAAAAAAATTCCTCAAATTGATTTAATCTATTTGGGAATTCAAAACCATCTTTTATTTGATTTTTATAAGGTTTGCTTATCCAATTAATCCAATCAAATTGGTTCAATTCCAATTGCAAATTGATTAATTGTAATTTTTTTTCGGCCTCTTCTAAGCCAGAAATATCAGCCTTTAAACCAAGAGATATTCTTTGAATTTTAAAGTTGTTTTTATCTTCTTTGGAGGGTAGTGAACCACGAATATTTAATTTATCTCCTCTTTTCTCAATTTTAAGCTTGCTTCCCTGAGTAGCAAATTTTCCATTGACATTATTAATTTCCTGAATTACGTTCATTTACTTATATAATTGACCATATAATGACGTTTTTAATGTTGATTTTCAATCTTCATAATTTTTAAATGGATAAAATAGGCGTCTTACTAATGAATTTAGGAGGGCCTGAACGCATTAACGATGTAGGCCCATTCTTATACAATCTTTTTTCTGATCCAGAAATAATTAGAACTCCTTTCCCTTTTTTTCAAAAGCCCTTGGCTTGGTTAATTAGTACGCTTAGGAGTACTACTTCGCAACAGGCTTATCTTTCTATAGGTGGTGGATCGCCTATCAGAAGAATAACTGAACAACAGGCAAGAGAATTACAGTCTAAATTAAGGGAAAAGGGGTTTAATGCTACTACCTATATCGCTATGAGGTATTGGCATCCTTTTACAGAATCAGCTATTGCTGATATGAAAGCAGATGGTATAGATCAAGTTGTTGTAATACCCTTATATCCACATTTTTCTATAAGTACAAGTGGTTCGAGCTTTAGAGAATTAAAAAAATTGCGAGATTCTGATGATGAATTTAAGAAGGTTCCAATGAGATGTGTAAGGAGTTGGTTCAGTCAATCAGGTTATTTAAAGTCTATGGTTGAATTAATTTCTGAACAAATTTCACTTTGTGAATCACCTTCAAAAGCCCATATATTTTTCACTGCTCATGGAGTCCCTAAGAGTTACGTAGAGGAAGCAGGAGACCCTTACAAACAACAAATTGAAGATTGTTCTTTATTAATAATAAATGAGTTAGAAAAATGTTTAGGACATAGTAACCCTCATACACTTTCTTATCAGAGTAGAGTTGGTCCTGTTGAATGGTTGAAGCCTTATACAGAAGAGGTTTTAGCTGATCTTGGAAGGTCAAATGTTAATGATTTAGTTGTGGTTCCTATAAGTTTCGTTGGAGAGCATATCGAAACGTTGCAAGAAATTGATATTGAATATAAAGAAATTGCTGAAAAGGCTGGTATTAAAAATTTTCGGAGAGTTAAGGCTTTAAATACTCATCCTACTTTTATTGAAGGTCTTAGTGATCTAGTTATTTCCTGTTTGCAAGGGCCTCTAGTTAATATAGAAGAGGCTTCACAGTTGCCAGAAAAAGTTAAACTTTATCCTCAGGAGAAGTGGCAATGGGGTTGGAATAATAGTTCAGAGGTTTGGAACGGAAGGGTTGCAATGATTATTTTTCTTGTGCTTTTTATTGAACTTATTTCAGGCTCTGGACCTTTACATAAATTAGGCATTTTATAAAGAAAAATTGATATTTATTTGAAATTTTTTAAATCTATTAAAAGATTTTTTTTGAATACATTTCTGACATTACATTTCTAAATGAGGCAAAAGTATTTAATTGAGTTTAATATTTATAGTAAATATTGAATTTCTTTAGTGACCCTTACTTCGAGATCCTTTTCAAAGGGTAGTTCAAAACATGAAAATCCAGTTTGGATAACTGGTGCAGATGCACTAATGGATTCTTTAAAAATTCATGGAGTAAAAGTTATATTTGGATATCCTGGAGGAGCCATACTACCAATATATGACGCTGTTCATAAGGCAGAGCAAGATGGTTGGTTAAAGCACTATATGGTTAGGCATGAACAAGGCGGTTCACATGCGGCTGATGGATATGCAAGATCTACTGGTGAAGTAGGAGTATGTTTTGGAACCTCAGGCCCAGGTGCAACAAATTTGGTAACTGGAATTGCCACTGCGCAAATGGATTCAGTCCCTCTAGTTGTAGTTACAGGTCAAGTCCCAAGAGCTGCTATAGGGACAGACGCTTTTCAAGAAACTGATATTTTTGGCATAACTCTTCCAATAGTGAAACATTCATGGGTAATAAGGGATCCTTCAGATATCGCGAAAGTAGTTTCTGAAGCTTTTTTTATAGCTTCATCTGGAAGGCCTGGCCCTGTTTTAATTGATATACCCAAAGATGTAGGTCAGGAGTTCTTTAATTACCAAAGAGTTTTGCCTGGTGAGATTATTCCTAAAGGATTTAAAAGGAATGGAGAAATTAATGATTGCGATGTCAAAAAAGTAATTAAATTAATAGAAGATTCTGAAAGACCCCTTCTATATGTTGGAGGTGGGGCAATATCTTCAGGAGCTCATGATGAAATAAAAACTTTGGCAAAGAATTATCAAATACCAGTTACAACAACCTTAATGGGGAAGGGTGCTTTTGATGAAAAAGATAATTTATCAGTAGGGATGTTAGGAATGCATGGAACTGCTTATGCAAATTTTGCTGTTACAGAATGCGATCTTTTAATTGCTATTGGAGCTAGATTCGATGATAGGGTGACAGGAAAATTAGATACTTTTGCACCTAATGCAAAGGTAATTCATATTGATATCGACCCAGCAGAAGTTAATAAAAATAGACGTGTAGATGTTGCAATTGTTGCTGATGTTTCAAAAGCTGTTCTGAAAATTAATGAACAATCTCTAAAAAACAAATTTACTTGTCAGACGAAAAACTGGTTAGAAAAAATTGATTTTTGGAAACATAAACACCCTTTATATGACCCGCCTAAAGAAGGAGAAATATATCCTCAGGAAGTTCTTTTAAAAGTGAGGGAACTTTCACCAGAAGCTTATATAACTACAGATGTAGGACAACATCAGATGTGGGCGGCTCAATATCTTAGGAATTCTCCAAGGAAATGGATTAGTAGTGCAGGCTTAGGAACTATGGGTTTTGGATTGCCAGCGGCAATTGGAGTAAAAGCAGCTTTACCTAATTCAGATGTAATTTGTATTGCAGGAGATGCAAGTGTCTTAATGAATATTCAAGAATTAGGAACCTTGTCTCAATATGGTCTAAAGGTGAAATTGATTATTATCAATAATCGCTGGCAAGGGATGGTAAGACAATGGCAGGAAAGTTTCTATGATGAAAGATATTCCTCATCTGATATGAGTTGTGGTGAACCTGATTTTGTAAAACTTGCTGAGTCTTTTGGAGTTAAAGGATACTTAATTTCTGATAGAAAACAATTACAGAATGAATTAAAAAATGCTCTTGATCATGACGGCCCTGCCTTGATTAATATCCTTGTCAAAAGAGGTGAAAATTGTTATCCAATGGTACCTCCTGGTAAGAGTAATGCTCAAATGGTTGGATATGTTAATTGTGAAGACTAATTTTTTTTTAAATTCGTCATTTTAAAAAATTAACTTTAAAATGATTTAAAAACTTAGATATTTCTGAATTGAAAAAACTATCAAAAATTTTAATTTTAATCTGCTTGATTGTTCTTAATCCAGTAATAGTAAACTCGGCTGAAATTCTTCAAATTAAAAGTTCAAATACTATTTTGGTGGGGGATCAAAATAGAAATTTAACTATTGGATTATTTTGTGTAGATGTAAATGAAAATGATGAGATTGAAGCAACTAATCTACTTAGGAGTGAATTCCCAAGGGGGAGCAAAGTGAAAATAAAGCCTTTTGGTTTCAAAGAGAATTTTTTGTTAGCCAAAGTTTTTAATATTAAAGGTACTAAGGAGATGACGGAATTGTTGGTCGCTAAAAACTTAAGTAGTGAAATTTGTCCAAGTTAATTATCTTTAGGAGCAAATAAGATTCCATTGTCTTGAGATTGTTTTGCTCCTTCTCCAAGAATAAAATTCATTATTTAATTTGTATGTGCATAAATTTGAGATGTCTATATTTGTATGAGGGATGTTCTCAATTAAAAGTTGTCTGTAGGCAGATTTTTTTAGATCAAGTTGATTTAAGTTTTGCTCTCTGAAGTGATCTGAATCACTAAAAGAAATATCTTTTTTAGTTTTAGTCAATTTGAAAGTTATGTTTTTGTTTTCGGCCTTTCTATAAAATTCTTTGAGTGTTATTTTATCAACTAGATAATGTTCCTTTGAAATCGCTGGTCCTATTGCAACAAGTAAGTCATCTCTAGATGTCCCAAAAGTATCGAAAATTTTTACCAGATTTTTTATTATTTTTTTTTCTAAACCTTTTCTTCCACAATGCAAGGTTGCTACATTTCTTGTCCTTTTATCTGCAAAAAATATTGGCATACAATCAGCTGTGTAGACCCATAAGTTTTGACTGCATTTATTTCCAACAAGACCATCTGCATCTGTTTTAGTTTCTTTTTGCGAATGTGATCCAAAAACTATCACATTACTGTGAATTTGATTGGAAACACAATCTATAGAATTTTCATTAAAGTGATTCCCTAATAATTGAAGAAATTTCTCAGAGCAAGACTTTGTGAAGTATGCATGTTTAAAATTATTTTGACTAAGAATAGGTGATGAATAATACTCAAATTTTTTGTTTTGAATATAAATTTCATCTTTTGAGAAATATATTTCTTTGTAAGGAATAGTTCCTGCTCCTAAACCGAATTTATGAAATTAATTCAATATCTCTCAAGATCCAGAATCCTGCAAATTTTTCGATATACGGCGTTGACTGTATGGAAATAAATTGATAACCAAAAGAATTTTTTTTGTTCTCTAAAAACTTTGTATTCAAAATGTTTGCATCTTTTTCTGGTAAATCAGTTACCAGCCACTTATCATCTTCTGAAGCTTCTAGTATGAGTTGGTTCTTATTTACGACTAATTTAATAGGTTCTAAACAACTAAACCATGCAGAAAGTGCCAAAGATCTATCTTTGCTAAAAAGTCTTAATCCTGGAACTAAGTAATTATCATCTAAATCTTGCTGAATTGGGAAAATATCTCCAAATTCCATAGGCCAATTTTCTGCTGATTTTAATTCACCAATTGATATTTCAGAGATAGTTAAAGCATCACCCCTTACTGCTTCTGGTAGAGGTGTAGGAGGGTTTTCCATTTTAGAAGTAAAAGTAGGAGCTAATACACCTCTTACATACCCTTTTTCCTTTGGATAAATCTCTTTTTCAAGGAATTCGATTCTATCTAATAAATTGTAAGTTCTCCTACTTACAATAGCCTCAATACTTACGGCCTCCAGAGATTTTTTAATGATCGATTTCATTGACGACCTCCAGAATCGAACTATAGAAGGTTTCCCCCATCCTTGTTTTTTTGCTTCACTTATTGCTTCATGAAGAGCCTTTGTAAGCCACACTGAATTAACTTCATTGGCAGGGCACTTTTTATTCCAAAGAAAAATATCTTCTGTCTTATAACTTCTAGTAGAGCAAATAATTAATTCCCACCTTTTTTTTCCATTTGTTTCAATAATTGGTCTTGAGTAAAAGTCCAATTCCCAATCTGAAATTTTTAATTTAAGACTTGACTCCATTTTTTTATTAATGTTCATTTATCTTGTTCTTTTTTATCGAAAAGTGCTTTAGTTTTTAGCGCTCTCTCTGTGGCTTCTTGCATAACTTTTTGTTTATCAATAATTAATTCTCCTGCAGAGTTTTCTAGGAGTGCTGTATTGAGACCAATACGACCTTTTTCGAGGTCTATTTCAGATATTAAAGCTTTTATCATTTCCCCTTCTCTAAAAACTTCTCTTAAAGAACGAATAGATCCATTTGTTAGTGAGGATTGATGAAGAAGTCCACTAGCTCCACCTAAATCTATAAAGAAGCCATATGGTTTTACTGCTAAAACTTCTCCTTCTATTAATTGGCCTAACTCCAAACTTGTAAGTTTAGAGACTAATGATGCTTTCTTTTCAGAGAGAACTAGTTTTCTGGATTCTGGATTAACCTCAATAAAAGCTACTTTTAGAGTTTTGCCAACAAAAGATTGATAATCTTGACCATCTTCAAGTTGGGATCTTGGGATGAATCCTCTTAATCCATCTACATCACACGTAAGCCCACCTCTGTTAAATCCATTAATTAAAACGTTAATTAATTCTCCATTTTTTGCGGAACTTGATACTTTCTCCCAACTTTGCCTGAGAATTAATGCCCGAGCGCTCACTGTTACCATCCCATCAGCATTTTGTTCTTTGATAACCAAAACTTCCATTTCAAGGCCTATAGAAAACTTTTCTTTAAAGTTAGTGATTACACCCAAACCACATTCTTTTTTGGGCATATAACCAGGTGCTTTTCCGCCAATGTCTACATATAGTCCATCACTTTCGATTGCTATAACCTTACCTGAAATTGTTTCTCCTGTAGCCCCAATTGGCTCATTTGCATTTAAAGCCTCCAAAAACGCACTTTCATCAAAATCGAATTCATCAACTGTTCTTTCTAATTGAAAATCTGTGTTTTGTTCAGAAAAATTAAGGGGTCTATTTAAGTCTTGTTGAGTTAAATTTTGTTGAGAAATATCGAAATCCTTGGTGTTTTCATTATTTTCCTCAATTCTTTTTACTGAATCAGTTTTAATGATTTGCGGTTTGATTGCAATATCTTCTTTTTTAATTTCTTCTTGCAAATTGGTTTGCTCATTATCTATTTTTTGAGTATCTTTCTTGCTTATGTGAAGTACCTGAAGAGGTTTTTTATTGCCCTTTGGTTGAATATTATTTTGGGCATTTTTATCACTGACTCCCATCGTAGGTAAAATAAGAATAATTAATTATTAACATACTCTAAATCTTAGTACTCAAAATTAAAATTAATGAACTTTGAATCAATACCTAATAAATTTGAATATTTAAATTGGCAAGAAATTGAAATTTTTGCAAAAGATAAAAGATCAACATTGATTTGGCCATTCGGCGCTGTTGAGCAACATGGACCTCATTTGCCTCTTGCTACAGATAGTATTTTTGTTGATGAAATTATTAGCGAAGTTTTTAAATTATTTTCTCCCGATATTCCATTAAAAAAACTTCCAACACAATATATTGGTTTTTCTCCCGAGCATAAGGGGTTTGCCGGAACAATTTCTCTTTCCTCAAGTCTAATAACCTCAATGATTAAGGAAGTTGGAGTTCAATTATCTGAAATGGGTTTTAAAAGATTAATATTGATTAATGGACATGGAGGTCAAATCTCACTATTAAATACAGCGGCAAGAGAGCTAAGGAGTGTAGCACCTGAAATGGCAGTATTCCCTTGTTTCTTATGGAGTGGTGTTAGTGGATTAAGTGAATTGTTATCAAAGACTGAGATTGAGGATGGGCTTCATGCTTCTTTAGCTGAAACAAGTTTGATGCTTGCTTTAAAACCAGAATTAGTAGGTGATGAACGCCCAAATGAGGGTAATAAAGTAGAGATCCCTGAAGGTTGGAGTTTAGAGGGCAATGCGCCAACTGCTTGGCTTACTGACGACTTCAGTAAATCAGGTGTTATAGGAGATAGTAGAGGAGCAAATGAGTCTTTAGGGAAAGATTTAAAGGAATTATTGATTAATCATTGGTTTAAATTGATTATGAATCTGATGCAATCAGATTGGCCAAACAATTCTTAAATAAGTTTAAG
>QCRA01000039.1 GCA_003212035.1 Prochlorococcus sp. AG-459-D04 | reverse complement strand
AGAGTTTGTAACTGATTATGAGTTTGTAAAAGTCAACGATCACAAATCTCATTTATTAATGAAGTGTACTGACTTAGAAAAATTAGGTACAGAGATGGAATCTCCTTTTGCAAAGGAATGGGATAAAAAAAATAACTGTAAGGATACGGTATATTCGATCAAACTTGTTGCGTAAATGAAACGCATACTACCTAGACTGCAGGTAAATTAAGGCTTGGTTATCCTGAATCAATAACTCCTGAAGAAATACCTTTTTTATTAATGTTGCGACTTCTTCCATTACCAATTTTTATTTGCATTTATCTTTTCTCTTGGTGGAGATGTAAAGAAAATATTATCGCTAGTGATAAGCAACTAAAACCTTGCATTGATTGGGCATATATAAAAAATTTACCTATCCCACCAAAACCTTCATTTGTCGAGTTTTATATTGTTTATGTCTTTTCTTTTTTTAAATATCCCTTTGGGATAATTATTCAAAAACTACCTTTTGCAAAGAAAGTAAGATGCTACGAAAGAGAAATGAAATTAATATTTGATAAATGGAATCTAGAAAAAATTAAAAAAATAATTAACTAATTTATTGATATGTCTGGAGTAAAGATATATAAATTCCTAATAATACAAATATTGCTACGCCTATTCCCATAACTGTAGTGGGTTGATTATTCCAAAAATTAGTTATAAATTCCATATAATTGGAAAGTTTAAATTTTTTTAGCTCTATTAGCTCTATTCATTACTTTTCTCAAAATATTATTTTTAATTGATAAATCAGAAATACAAAAAAGAGCTAAAAACAAAACTACTTTTGCAAAAAATGAGATTTGCATAATAAGAACAACTCTAAACTCATAAAAGCAAATTTCATTAAAACTGCCAATTATTTGAAGACCTTATTGGAGGTATTTTTAATAATTAACAGTCGATTTAGAATAAGGTGTAATAAGCTGGAGTCCAATTCTGCTTAACGGTGATTTTTTTGCTTGTTTCTTAAATCTTCTTAAGTATGCGTTTGTAGGTTCTAATTTGCCTTAAATAGAACTTTTACTGGCTTATTTTGGCTTATTTTCCTCTAAAAACTTTCACATGGGGGGTTGACGATTATGGAAATTCCAGACGAAATCATCAAAGAAATTAAAGTAAGCTGATATGATCAAGAGCATTTATAAACCTACGTATGAGAGCTATCAGACAGCGATAAAGAATATGATGTTTAACTTTCCAATTTTTGTAGAAGGTTTATTAATGACTTTACTAGGTCTAGGCGTATTTGTTGTTTATAAGAGATCGAAGAGAAAGAAAGGAAAGTTTCATGCACCTCTAACCAATCAACTACCTAGTTAAGTAAAAAAAGGTTTTAATGTAACTCAGGGCTTAGCTTTACTACTATTGAACCCTTTAGATTTATCTGCGAACCTAGTCCTTAAATTAATTATTTTATAACAGACCCCAAAAACGATATTGGTTATTAAACAAGAAACCCTTCCAGAAATTCCAACTACTGAAAGGGTTGTTAAATCGACTCGCAAACTATATTGAATCAATCTATGTCTTGTAGCAAACGTAGAGTGTGCTGACGAGGTTTGGCCTCAATTAATTTATAGCAAAAATTTTTAAACTCCAGCTACTTTTCTCTCCGCTTGTCGTTTTTTTAGAATTGAATAATTTTGTGAAGCCCATTTCCGAGATATATCTAATTCAGCATCTAAGAATTTTTGAAGTGACTTGATTATTTTAAATACTTCTTCAAAGCCTAGATAAATTATTAAAAACACCTTAGTTATGTTTATTGCAATAGCCGCTAAATTTTCAATTCTTTGATCTTGCATTTGAACTTATTGAAGCCTACTAAAATTAACAGAGGTAAGAAATTATGCAAATGCAATGAAGTCATAGAGGGGGTAATTGTAGGGGCAGCTAGAATCTATAAACACCATATAAGATCTTCGAAGATGTCCCTATATTGAGTCTCAAACTCGTTCAACCCACCACAAATAATTGATGCTATGACTAAAGTTGCAAGGGAATGACCTTTAATAGATTGAGTCCTTTAGGAGTACTAGGTCGCAGGTTCGAATCCTTTCGCCCCGACTCTTTAAAACCAATTCGTACTAGCGAGTTTCCCAGACTCGCTTTTTTATTGGAAATTATGTCGGATACTCCAGCCGACATAAAGCCGAAAAGTTCCAAGTTTTCTGGGTTATTCATAGATAATCTTTGTTATTCGTTATCTCTAAAAAATACTTACTCAAAAAAAATTTATAATAATTAATCGATATAAATCTTTGAAAATAATTAACCTGTGAATCCCATTTTCTGTTCTGCTGCCATTAATGAACCAACAAGCTTATGCTCAGCAACTTTTTCATCGTCAGTCATAACTGGTTTGATATCAAAATCTATATCAAACTTAACTTTCCAAGGAGCAAAGTGTTCAGTCATTTTTATACCTGCTGAAGCTTGGACAATAATATAAACATTATTTGAGTAAGAGGCATGATACCTTCCCAAAACTTTGAATCCTTCAAACTCATCATTCAAAGTTCCATCTTCAATAACCTTTAAAAAAAGATCATAAGCTGCGCCCATTAGAGCAACATTTTTAAAAGTTGCAGTTACTAAATAAGTATTCATTTGATTAAAAAAATCTACAAATATTTTCTAAGATAAAATATTCAAAAGTGAACTATAGATCTTGAAATAAATACTTGTATTATGGAACTTTATTTTTTGAACGAGTATCAATCATGATAACCAACTTTAGAAACAATATTTCCTGAAACAGGATCAGTAACACCAAGTTCAGGAGACAACTCTTCCATGAATCCTCTAACCTCATCAAGGTGAGCAATCATAGCTGGTCTTTGAGCTGTAATAGCTTCTGCACTTTTCCATATCCCAACAAAACAGTAATCATAATTTCCAGTTTTAGCAATATATCTTTGAGTCATTCCCTCAAAACTTGTTTTATCTATTACTTCAAAATACTTATCTACACAATCTGACTTTAATTTAAATCGAACAACATTCATAAAATTTTGAGCAGTCATAAAAAAGAGGGATTTAATTCCCTCTAAATATAGATCGGCTTTCAATAACTAACTATTAGCGCTGCAAATAATAGAAGTTTCATTTTTTAATCACAGCAACTTTCTTTTGTTAATGAAGCAGTCCAAGAGGATTCTTCCATTGTTGATAAGTCAACTCTATGAGTTGCCATCCAGTCACCATTTGCCTCCACAAACTTTTGAACATTGCCTTCTGGCGCTTGATGAATAACAATAATTTTTTGAGGATCTTCCTTGCTTACTCCTCTGAAAAGAGGCTTAATATCAAATTCTGAATGCCTTTTATCTGCTTCTGCACTATCAAATATTGCAGCCCATTCATCGAAAGTGCTTTCAATTTTAAAAGTAAACACGGAAGTAACTGAGCAAGACATAAAAAAAGAGCTATTTGTCTTTAATTTTAGATCGGCTGTCAATAAAATAAATACAACATAAAATCTTTCTAAATATATTGATTGTCGACAAATCGCCGACAAATAATGCTTAATTTGTTAAGAGGAACTACGTAAAAGTAAAAAGATAGTCATAGCTTGAAAAGCTAGTGCGGCACTAGACCTTTTAAATGCTTTGGGAGCACTAGTTTGCAGGTTCGAATCCTTCATTCCCGAATAGCTTTCCTGCGAAGGTCAAAACTCACCTTTTGGAACAATTGGGAAACTATAATTAAATAAATTTTATTTAACCTATTTAGACCTTTTATTTTTTAATATAAGTAAAAAGGATTTTTAGTAATGAGTAAATTTAAAGATAACTTTTCCAGCGAAAGCTTTTACCCAGATAGTACTTATTATCTTGACCAGGATAATACTCCTAAAGAGGACCCAATTTCAGAAGATCAAAAATCCTATATGGAGGCAAATTTTGAATGGCCAAATACCTATTGGTTTATTGCTGAAAGAACAAATGGAAGACTTGCAATGATTGGTTTCATGGCTGTCATTATTAACTACACCTTATTTGGATGGATAGCTTATCCAATCCTTTAAAAGAGTAATTCTAATTTTGACAAAAATGGTATAGATACCTCTGGAACACATTGGTTCCAATATGCTGCACTTATTGAAACTGCATTTGCTCTTCATTTTGGCTGGGCACTTTCTAATGATACTAATTTCACCATTTCACCGTAAAAATATTCAAGTTCTGGAATTGCAATGGATATAACCCACTAATTTCTTGCGTTATGCGTTAGAAGATAAACTTTTATCCTTAAAAAAGTATTGGCTAGGTCTTACTATTTGAAAATTCAAATAGATCAATGGTAGAAAGCTTTATCGAAAATACAAATAATAAAGATCCATTTTTTAAATATATGTTTATTGATTCTGAGATAATTACCTCTATATGGGCCAAATAACCACCTGTAATGAAGACTAGAGAAGAATTAAAGAAAAACGCAGCTAGCAAAGAATGGGGAAAATTAATTGCTCAGGATTAGAGAATAACCTAGGAAGATTTGACAAAAAAAAAGATCTAGGGCTGCTAATCCTAAAGTAAGTAATCAAATAATACTCAATTACTTACTAATAGCATTGCCAGTCGCATCGTTTCATACTATTTAAATTATTTCTTCCTAAGTCGAAACTTTTAAATCTTGAATTTTCTTAGCCAATTAACTTTTACTTCCCGATTACTTTTATTGATTTTGATTATTCATACGTTTTTGATGAGTTTTCAAGTAATCCATTTAATTCTAAAAGTTCTTTTTTACTAAGTTCTCTATATTTTCCTGTTGGCATGTCTAACTTAATATTCATAATTCTTACACGCTTTAATGAGCGTACTCTATATCCTAAAGCCTCACACATTCTTCTAATCTGGCGATTAAGTCCCTGTGTGAGAATTATTTTAAAATTACTTGGACCCAATTGTTTTACGAAACAATTTTTAGTTATTGTGTCTAATATCTTAACTCCATTACTCATGCTTTGAATAAAGTCGCTATTAATCGGACGATTAACTTTTACAATATATTCTTTTTCATGATTATTTCTTGCTCTGAGTATTTTATTTACTATATCTCCATCATTAGTTAAAAAAATCAATCCCTCACTGAGCTTATCTAATCTTCCGATAGGGAAAATTCTTTTAGGATATTTAATGAAATCTATGACATTATTGGGTTCTACTTTTCTATCTGTTGTGCAAACAATTCCTACAGGTTTATTAAAGGCTAAGTATATTTTTTTTTGTCTCTTTGATTTTTCTAATTTTTGGCCTTTAACTTCTACTTGATCACTTTCTTCTACTTTGGCACCAATTTCTGGAATTCTGCCATTAATGGTTACCTTTCCTTCTAAAATTAAACTATCTGCTTCTCTTCTAGAACAATAACCTACTTCACTTAAATATTTATTTATTCTAGTAGCCATTTTGGATTTTTCATTTTTATCTGCACTAAATAAATTAAATTCCTTAACTCCTCGTATTTTAGATCCGCTGTCAATTTTAGCTAATATTCTCATAATTGAGTTTCAAATTATTTTCATCAATAATTTCTACCGCATAGATCTATATCTCTTTTTAATTCCAATTTTTTTCAATTTTCCTCCATCCCTTAGAAAGTAATCTTTCATAAATTTCTCTCGCTAAATCTATTTCAACAGAAACGGTATTTGTCATTACTGGTGGTATGTTTCCTAATCCCTCCACTATTTTTCCAGTATCTATAAACATATACTCAAAAACTCCATCAATACTCTTATCGTTTTTCATAAATCTTTTAACTTCTGACCTATTTGAATTAATCAACCAATAAGATTGAGCCATTAATCTAACCTTGGAAATAGTAAGAGTTCCATTTAAAACAAACTCATTTGATCAGTATCTTCTTTCTTTGCATGCTCTACTAGCCAACCATCAGGGGACCAACTCATTATGATTGCAAATAATCTTTTTAATTCATCTGCATCTTTAACTTGCTCAGTCCATTTTTCCTCATATCCATTAGGAACGATAACAGGCATGCGGTCATGTAAAGGTTTAATTAAATCATTTGGATCAGTAGTTAAAACGCAGCAACTCTCAACTTCTGCTCCATCAGGGGAGGTCCACTTACTCCAAATTCCTCCCAACCAAAAAGTCTCATAATTCGCTTTTCGAACACGATATTTTTTTTCAAAAAAACCGCTCGCAGGTATTAGGCACCTTTTATGTTTCCAACTTCCACTAAATAATTTCTGTTCTTCTACGGTTTCTGATCTTGCATTAAATGGTCTTGGTCTACCTTTATCAAAGGGGTCTTTCGTCCAAGGAGGAATAAAGCCCCATGTCATAAAAGTAGTTTTAATTCTTCCTTCGTTTTTAATTACAAGCACAGGATCATTAGGTCTTATTAGATTTTGAGTCTCATATTTAGAATCAAGTCCAATTGGATAGTCTTGTTTCAAAACCGTTGGCAACTTCTCAAATTTAGTTTTCAACTCAAATCTTCCGCACATTAATTTTTAAAATATATTTAGACTCACTTAAAAATCAGCAAATTTACCTTATTTTAGGTCTACTTTCAGTTTTCTCAAATAAAAAAAATTTTTTGTTCGCAAAAAGTTTTTAATCTAAATAATTAAAAGAAAATATAGATATTGAAAAGCTTCCTCAAATTTAATTCGAATGTTTCAAACTAATGTTATGACTGACCCTACACTATATTTATCAATGTTATTAGGACTTGGAGGAGTTTATGTATTAATCTCTTCCTTCCATGATGATGACGATGGTGATGATGATGGAGAAAAGTATATTTATAATTACGAATACACTAATTTAGCGAGATAATTGATTTTTATATAAGTATTAGCTTTAAAGAGAAAGTTGCTTCCAAAAACAGGATTAACTTTAAAAATAATTTAATAAGAGGAATGAAAATGTTAGGCCTTCTACAAGCAATTATGCCTTCTATACGCAATTATTTCGAATATTATATTCATTTTTGAATTTAGTTGTTGGTCCTCTATCCGTATATGTTTGTGCCTTAAACCGTACATTTTTATTAGTCGGTTAATGAGCATGCCTAGTTAGAACATAGAAGTAACATAAACAAATTAAATGCCTACAATACCGATCAAATCTTGTAATAAATATGTGTTGAGTTACAAAGATTCATCAAATAAGACTAATGAAGTTGGCTTCTACGCGCGCGATGCATATGATTGCCTAATGCTTGCGAGAAAATTCAACTCTTACGTACATGACAATCCAGGATCTGTAATCAGAATCCAACAAAAATTTTGAGGAAATTAATTATGAATTTTAAAAGATCACCATTCGCAATTCAAGATAAAAGTTCTAGAGATCTTGATAATGCTAAAGATTATCCAACAATTACCGACTTAATAAGAGAACAAAAAGTTCCACAATATGAAAGAAATACAGTTCACCATCGCAGAGATTTAGACTCTCTCGGTTAGTTAACAAGAATGGGGCTATTTACTATTTTTTAAAAATTAACGATTATGATTAGTGTCATTCACGATACATTCATGAGATAATATTATCTTCTGCGAGTTTTTTTTTAAGCTCTATAGGCATGAATGCAGTATTTTTCTTTATTGCAGTAATTGCATCTCTATACTTTTCAGGTTCAGCTAAAAGCATCTTTATTAAATTGTATTGACTTTAAATTTCTTCAGAAGAAAATTTTCCCATAAAAATAGCTTCTATTCTTTTACTTAATCAACAGTCAAACTCTCAAAAGATTAAATATTAGTTTGACACTGATGCAATTTCTTTATGTACGGAAAGAAATTCTTTATCAGTTAGAACTGGTGTAACTTCAATTTCTATGCCAAAATTATCGACCCAGATACTGCTCCATTTCCAAATGTTTTGATGGTTTGAAGATTCAACTATTGCCCAACCATTAGCTCCCTCAGGATTCACTACTCGATTAAGAACTTTAAACCCATCAAATTCATCACCTTCGCATCCTCCTTCAACAAAACCTGCAAAAGCTTCGGCCCCTTGCATATGACTTTCTTGATCTGGAAATTGCCAGTGTACGATGTAAGTTTGCATGAATAAAATTATTTTTTTAATTATTAATTATCGAATCTAAAAATTAAATAAAAAGTCTTTAAACACTAATTTAAAAGGACTTAAGCCGAGAAGGAGAAAATAGCAAAAAAAAAGACTCTTACGAGCCTAGGTGATGGGGACTCCTATAATGACAAATTTAAAAGAAACTAACAACCCCATCAATAGGTAATTTTCAATACTTACAAACACTATATGTAGTGCTAAGATTTTAAAAAGGCTGGGTGATGGGGATTATCCCGCTTTTTTATTGGGGCGAACCTAACGCCCTTTTTTTAATGAAAAAATTTCTTTAATCAATAAAGCCAGATCGAGGATTAAAAACTATTAAAGGAAGGGTGGGGAAAACTTATAGATTCAATAGTTTTTAAAAAAGAATGGTGAATAGGTACTCTATCTAAAATTTGACATTATTAAAAATTAATTGCTAGATAAGCTTCAGAATGGAGGATTGACTTTGAAAAAAGAGATTTATTCAAATATTAAATCTTCAGATGCTTTGAAAAGTTTTTTGAATGTATAAATTTTTGTAGTCTCAATAGTGAGGGAATAGACTGCACAACAGCATGTTATGTTAAACATTTAGAATCAAACAATATTGATTACCCTTTAAAATTTTCATAGGCAAAGATGATTGATAATTTTTATATTGCATTGATGTTATTCCCACTTCCTCAAGTTATTTTTGGTCTATTGCTTTTATCTATAGCAGTAGTTCTCCTCTGAGATATTAGATACAATCGTTTTGGAAAAGACTAAGAGGGAATTTAATCATTAACTAGGAAGCTGATTTGTAGGTGGTGCGTGAAATCGCCGTTTCTTTCTTTTGAGTCTTTTGTAAGCGACTAAAGAGCCTAACAGCAACAAT
>QCRA01000038.1 GCA_003212035.1 Prochlorococcus sp. AG-459-D04 | reverse complement strand
GGTTAAGACCAATAGTAGAAGGAATGAATATGGGTTTTTTGCTTTTAGCTTTTAATCAGATATCAAATAATATGGGTATGCTTAGATATACAAGTGGCGGGAATTATAAAATACCAGCAGTAGTTCGAGGACCTGGAGGAGTTGGTCGTCAACTTGGTGCTGAACACAGTCAAAGACTTGAAGCTTATTTTCATGCAGTTCCCGGTATAAAGATTGTTGCATGCAGTACACCTACAAATGCTAAAGGTTTAATGAAAGCAGCTATAAGAGATGATAATCCGGTTCTATTTTTCGAACATGTTCTTCTATACAATTTGTCTGAAGAATTACCTGAGGGTGATTATACTTGCGCTTTAGATCAGGCTGATGTTGTAAAAGATGGTAAAGATCTTACTTTGTTGACTTATTCAAGAATGAGACATCACTGCCTTAAGGCTGTTGAAGAATTAGAAAAAAAAGGAATAGATGTTGAGTTAATTGATTTAATAAGTTTAAAACCATTTGATATGGAAACCATCTCAAAATCAATAAGAAAAACAAATAAAGTAATTATTGTTGAAGAATGTATGAAGACTGGAGGTATTGGTGCAGAATTAATTGCCTTGATAACAGAAGAGTGTTTCGATGATCTTGATGCCCGACCAATTAGATTATCTAGTCAGGATATTCCAACTCCGTATAATGGGAATCTTGAGAATTTGACAATAATCCAGCCACATCAAATAGTTGAAAAAGTTGAAGATTTAATTAGCGGGAGTATATAGGCAATGAAAAGAAGGCAAGGTTGGCTTTTCTTTATTATATTTCTACTTACTTTATCTGTTTATCTATTAATAAATTATCCCTTACAGTTGGGATTGGATTTACAAGGGGGTTCTCAACTTACACTACAAATTATTAAAGAGGAAGGTAAGGTAACAAGGGATGAACTTGAAGCAGTTAATTCAGTTATAGATAAACGTGTTAACAATTTAGGGGTTTCCGAGTCTAACTTACAAACCCTAGGTGGTGATCAATTAATTTTAGAATTACCTGGAGAACAAAATCCATTAGTTGCTTCAAGAGTTTTAGGTAAAACTGCTTTATTAGAATTTAGAACTCAAAAAGAAGGAACATCTACAGATTTAAAAACCTTGCAAATTCAGAGATTGAGTATTAAAGAATTAGTTGAACAATATTCCTCTGCAGATAAAAGTCAATATGATGATAATCTTTTAAAAATTATTCAAGATGATCTTACAGGGATAGAGCAGGAATTAAATTACTCATCTACTAGTAATGATTTATTTGGGAAGTTAATAGAAATCAAAAAGTATGTTAATAAAGAAATTACAAATTTATTTATTAAAACAGATTTATCTGGTAAGGATCTTATTAACGCAGGAAGGCGACAAGAACAAACAAATAGTAATTGGGAAGTTTTATTAACTTTTAGTAATTCAGGAGGTGAAAAGTTTGCAGAAATTACAAAGTCAATTGCTGGCACTAATCAATTATTGGCTATCATTCTAGATGGCGAATCAATAAGTGAAGCAAGTGTTGGCAATCAATTTGCTAATACTGGAATTACAGGTGGATCAGCAACAATAAGCGGTAATTTTAGTGCTGAAAATGCTAGAGAGTTAGAAGTTCAACTTAAAGGAGGTTCATTACCATTGCCAATTGAAATAGTAGAAACTAACACAATAGGAGCTCTGTTGGGATCTAATAATATTTTAAAAAGCCTTTATGCTGCTATTAGTGGATTAATTTTTGTTGGTATATTTATGATTTTTAATTATAGAATTCTAGGTTTTGTTTCAGTTCTTTCTCTAGTACTTTATGGTTTCTTTAATTTAGCCTTATATTCATTGATTCCTGTAACTTTGACTTTACCTGGAATATCTGGGCTTATACTTAGCATTGGTATGGCTGTTGATGCAAATATTCTAATATTTGAGAGAATTAGAGAAGAATTATATGATGGTAATACTCTTACAAGATCTATTGATAGCGGTTTTCAAAGAGCTAATTCATCCATAGTTGATGGTCATATTACAACTCTTCTAAGTTGTTTTGTATTGTTTTTACTAGGAACAAATTTTGTTAAAGGTTTTGCGGCAACATTAGGTATTGGAGTTTTAATAAGCTTGTTTACCTCATTAAATTGTTCTAAAACAATTTTGCGATTTTTTACAACATATCAATCTTTAAGACAAAAAAATCTCTATCTTCCCAGGAATAATTTTTCAAATTAAATTTTTTATTTCTAACTTTCTCATGAAATACAATCTTGAACTTATAAAAAATAAAAGAAAGATAATTGGTTTTTCAACTATTCTTATATTGTTAAGTTTTTTAGGGATTTTATATTCTACTTTTAATACTTCTTATAAGAAACCTATAAATTTAGGGATGGATTTTGTTGGGGGAAATGAATTAAGAATAGAGAGAGTTTGTGAAGAAGAATGTTCTATATTTTCCCCTGATTCAGTTTTAGAAAAATTAAGAGATATCTCTAAAAATAAAAACGTTTTAAATAATTTTAAATTACAATTTCAAGATAGTAATAAATTAATTTCAATAAGAACGCCTTATTTGAGTGTCGAAGAATCAAATAATCTTATTAATAATCTTGATAAAATTGTTGGGCCTCTAAATTATGAGAGTAAGGATTCAAGATTAATAGGTCCAAAGCTTGGGAAAAGATTACTTACTAATTGTGTTACTTCATTATTAGTTTCTTTATTTGCAATATCTTTATATATAACAATTAGATTTGATAAAAAATATGCATTATTTGCACTTTTAGCTTTATTCCATGATTTAGTAATTGTTTTCGGTATATTTTCCTGGTTGGGGATTATATTATCTGTCGAGGTTAATAGTTTATTTGCTGTATCATTGTTGACTATTGCCGGTTATTCTGTAAATGATACTGTTGTTATATTTGATAGAATTCGTGAGAACTTAAAATTAAAGAAAGAAGGCTATAACGAAACTATTCAATTATCAGTTAATGAATCATTTAGGAGAACAACGTTTACCAGTATTACAACCCTTTTCCCTTTATTAAGCATAATTCTGTTTGGTTCTTACTCTCTATTTTGGTTTTCTTTGGCCTTATCTTTGGGAATTATAGTTGGAAGTTATTCAAGTATTTTATTGGCTCCATCTTTGTTGCTGAAAGACTGAGCTTAATTTCCTATTTTTATGAAATTAAATTACTATTTGATAATTTTATTTTCCTTAGTTTTAATAGATCTCTCTACTGAGCTAAGAATACTATTTGACCATTTTACTTTTAGTTCATTATATTTTGCTATTGGTAAACATCCCTTAGCTTTCTTTATACTTTTATCCTATCCATATTTATATAAAAAAATAAATAAGTAATTTTTTACATATCATTAATAGACTCCTTTATTAAAACTTGTATTACTACCGCAAGAGGAAGGGATAAAATTAATCCTAATGGTCCAAAGATGAAGGTAAATCCAAATTGTGATATTAAAGTTAATCCAGGTAGTAAATTTGTTTTTTTCTTCATTATAGATGGCATTATTATATAACTTTCAATATTTTGAATGATTACATATGCTCCTAAAACAGCCAATGGTTTCCAAAAATTATCTAGTAAGGCAATAGAAATTGGAAATATACCACTAATAACTGGACCTATATTTGGAATTATATTTAAAACCATTGCTATTAAAGCATTGGAAACAACATATTTGACATCTAATATAGATAAAGCTATCAATGATAATAGACCTACTGATAATGAACTTATAACCATAGAAAAGGTCCAGTTTGCTAAAGCAATATTGCATTTATCCAGAATATTTCTAAATTTATTGCGATAATTTTTAGGAATTAATAGGAGTATATTTTCCTTATATTGTTTAGGTTCAATAGAAATCATCAAACTTACTACTAAAACGAAAATTAATTTTAATATCCCTGAGCCCAGATTCCCTGCGATATTAATTAAGTTCTTGAAACTTTCTTGAATAGCTTTTGCAATAGTTGCAGCATCTGGAATGGCAACTACATTATTTATAAGATTAAAAATGTCAATAACATTTTCAGATCCTTCACCATAAAGTAGATTATTAAATTTGTTCAGATTTGTATTAAGTAAAATATTTATCCTTGATAAACCATTTGGAATATCAACTAATATCTCATTAAATTCTTTAACAAAAGGAGGTAATACAAGAATAAAAATCGTAAATACTATTAACGAGATAATTGTCAGAACGATAAATAGGGAAAGGGATCGGGGAATTCTCACCCCCTTTTGTATTTGATTACATAAATTACATACAATATTTGAAATGACTAAAGAGCAAATTATTAAAAGTAGAAAATCTCTTAAAGTCCATATTATTAAAGATGCTATTAATATTACTGCTAATTTAAAATATGATGAACTACTCAATTTTCAAAATATTCTACTTCTTCTCAGAATATCCTAATCCATTTGATTTGGCATAACTATTTGCAAACCTCATAAATCTATCAAAGTCTGATGTGTTCTTCCAAATATAAACTGCTTCTAAAAATATGGGTTCTCCATCAACGAACTTTACTTTAACTTCTCTAGTAAGTATTTCACCTTCAGCATCAATCATACGCATGCCAGTGATTTCACCGTCTGTAATTGAAGATAATGCCTGAGGTTTTTCGAACAAAAATAATGCTTGGCCTGTGGTACCATCCTTACTCCTAGTCAGTCTTATTTCAGGTACTACTGGTTCATCAGTTCCTTCATAAAATTGAATTTTTGCATTTTTATTTGCGGTCATGATTTTCTATCTATAATCTTTTATATTAGGAAATAATTTTTACATTCGTTTGTAATAATTTTATAAAAGCCTGTTTATTAACTGTAGTATGCTTTCATCGTATTTTTTATCGGTTAGATCTAATAACTTTATATTTTTTTTGCCAACCTTTTCATATTCATAACATTTATCGTAATAATCGAGAACTGATCTGCAAACTAAGTCCCATTTCTCATTATTAATCGATTCCAGAGCTATTTTTGTTCTTTGAGGTCCTAATCTTTTTTTTATCCTTAATACAGATTCTCGGAGTTCTTCTTTCCTAAAAACACTATAAGTATATATCAACTCATCTAATCTGTTTGATTCGCTCCTTATAATTTCAATTCTCCTAGAAGTTTTCATTTGATTAAATAATTCATGGGGTATTTTGCATTTACCTATATTTGCACTTTCAGCTTCTACAAAAATATAATTTGAAACTTTAAAGGAATTTAATTTTTCTGCAATTTTATTTTCAAATTGTTCATTTGAAGGTTGTTCTTTCATTCCTAAACCTCCAAATGTACTTCCTCTATGACAAGCAAATCCTTCAAGATCAATAGTTTGATATTTATATTTCTCTAGTAATGATAATAATCTTGTCTTCCCTGTTCCTGTTTTTCCTCCAATAACTACTATATCCAACTTTTTTGAGAAACTATCTAATACCCATCTTCTGTATGTTTTGTATCCTCCATTAAGTGTTATTGGATTTAATTTATATTTTTCTAGTAGCCATGAAATGCTTTGTGAACGCATTCCTCCTCTAGAGCAATATATTCTTATGAAAAATTCATTATTTTTATTAGGAATAGTTTTATAAGACTCAATACTCATGAATAAATTATCAAGAATTAATTCCATTTTTTTTTCAAAAAATTTTAATCCCTCTATGACTGCTTTTT
The DNA here is from genome assembly GCA_003212035.1 of Prochlorococcus sp. AG-459-D04. GTDB lineage: Bacteria > Cyanobacteriota > Cyanobacteriia > PCC-6307 > Cyanobiaceae > Prochlorococcus_A. The sequence continues at coordinate 4,158 of QCRA01000038.1, read as the reverse complement.
CTCTTCCTTCTTTTTTATAAATCGTGCCAATTATAGATCTCTCATCATTATCAAATAATGGTATGTTAATAGAATTTGGCAGGTGTCCTTTATAATACTCATTCGGGCTTCTAACATCTATAAGTGGTCCTTTAAAACTTCTAAATTTCTCTAGTTCTTTTCTTTTGAAATACATGGATAGTTTTTAATTTTTTAGGATTGATTTTTTAAAATGAATAACAATGAACAAGATAACTATAATAATGCTACATTAGATTTGATAAAGAAATTTGTAGATTCTAATCAAAGAAAAAGAATAAATTCATTAACTAAAATAGAATCTGAAGTCGAAAATATTTTTAATCTTGGCCCTTCACTTTTTGATATCTTTGATAGTGATGGTGATGATTGGGCTGCTGGTTGGATATTGCAGGTCTTAAAAAAATTAAAGCCTGAATTCTTTGAAAACTCTAAATTCAATAATTGGTTTAATACATATTCAGATATTGATATTAATTATGAAGATTTACAATTGATGTTGGTTGAGCAAAAATTTGAAGAGGCAGATAGATTAACAAGTTCTTTTTTACGAAAATTAGCTGGAAAATTAGCTGAAAAACGTGGATATGTTTTTTATAGCGAAGTTATGAATATGTCAGGTAAAGATCTAGAAACAATTGATAGATTATGGACTATTTATTCTACTGGTAGATTTGGATTCTCAATTCAGGCAAAGATATTAAAATCAGTAGGGAAAAAATATGAATTAATGTGGCCAAAAATAGGCTGGAAAAAAGAGGGCTTATGGACTAGATATCCTGGTTCATTTTGCTGGTCATTGGATGCTCCTGATGGACATATGCCTTTAATAAATCAGCTAAGAGGAGTGAGACTAATGGATTCCATCCTACGGCATCCTGCTATTGCAAATAGACATAATAATATTCTTTAAATTGAGGTATTTAATAAGTTAGAATTAAAAGAGTATCAAAATATTATTATGTCCTTATTTCGGGGCAAAAATATTTTAAAAAAGTTTTTTAAAAGACCAAAGATTAATTGGTCAAACTACGAATTCGAATCATCATTACAGTTAAATGAATTTGTCGATCAATTATTAGAACCTATTGAAAATTCTAAATCAAGCTATCTTATAAAACTCGGTTTACATGAAGCTCTTGTTAACGCAGTAAAACATGGAAATAAATTAGATCCAAAAAAAAATATTAGAGTAAGAAGAATAATTACTCCTAATTGGTGTGTTTGGCAAATTCAAGATCAAGGTAATGGTTTAGAAATAAAAAAGAGAGAATACAATTTACCAAAAAAAACAAGTAGTTTAAATGGACGTGGCTTATACATTATTAATGAATGTTTTGATGATATTAGATGGAGTAGTAAAGGAAATAGGCTTCAGTTGGCTTTAAAAAGGTGATTTTTACTAGGGCAAGGTAGATCTACGTTAATTTCTTTTAACCATTTAATACTTTCTTCTATATACTCAATAGTTTCCTTTTCATTGCAAGAAATAATTAAATGGCATAATCCGGCCGAAATTAATTCTGCAGATCGTTTATATTTATTACCTTTATCTTTATGCCATTTAGAATGATCAATCTTTAATTTGTCATTAAGGCCTTGAACAAGCTGAATAGTATCTTTATCCCAATAGTTCATAGAGGTTTTTATTTACTTTACAGCAGACCATACTTTTGTCATAAAAAAGGAGTTTGATTTTACATCTTTAAATCCAATTTCCTCTATTTTAGAATCTATATCCTCTTTTATGTAATCACAATAAAAAGGCTCATGAAAAGATTTATAGAAGTTTTCCATTATGGATGTAAAGTCAGGAGAATCACTTATTTGAATTGAATCAGCTAATACTAATATCCCTCCAGGTTCAAGAACTCTAAAAAATTCATTTAATACTTTAGCTCTAATTGTTCTAGGTAATTCATGAAATAAGTAAACACAAGAAATGCATTGAAAACTTTCATTTTCAAAAGGCAATTCCTCAGCATTACCTTTTATTAACTGAATTAAATCTCCATCTAAATCTGAAATATATCTACTTGCCTCTTTTAAGTATGAATCAGATAAATCAATTCCTGTAATTTTTTCTTTAGGAAATGCTGCTCTTAATTGTTTTAAAGTTCTTCCTGATCCTGTAGCCACATCAAGTATTTTTAAAGAACTTTTTTTTCTATCTCTAAAAAATTCAAGTCCTTCTCTTATTGGTTTAATTATTCTTCTCCTCATTGAATCAGCACTACCATTGAAAAGTATCTCAACTTGTAGGTCATAAATGCTAGCTGAAAAATCTGATAAATAACCATCTGTTTGATGATGAAAATTTCTCAAGTAATATTGAGGATAATTATCTTTGTCAATTGATTTTGGAAGATCATCAAAGTTTTGCTTTCTGCGTCTATCCCATGTATTAGGCATATCGAGCCATATTTTAGGATATTGAGTTAGATATCTAAGCCATGGTTCGTCAAACAATAATTTTTTTGGATATATATTTTTTTCTGCATCATTCCAATCTTCTTCTCTTAAGATATCCATTGAATTTTGGATTTGCATTAGAAGATTTCTATCTATATCAAAATTTTCAAGCTTTGAATCAGGAAGAATAAAGTTCATTAATCTTGAACTGAGCTGCTTGTGAGCGAAACCTGCAATGCTTTTACTTTGTTGTAGCGTTTTATATGCAATTTTTGAAATTGATTCCCTAGCCATTTTTCAATTTATATATCTATATTCCAACAAAAAAAAAATCAATTTGAGAATATTTTGTGATATTTCTCAAATTGATTAATTTAAACTTATGCGTTCTTTTAATTATGCATCGTAATACATGAAGAATTCATGGGGATGAGGCCTCTGTCTTAGTTGTTGTACCTCTTCGTATTTTATATCGATAAAGTTATCAATAAAATCTTCAGTAAATACTCCACCAGCTAATAGATAATCCTTATCTGCTTTTAGGGCATTAAGTGAGTCATTTAGAGATGAAGGTACTGTATCAATTTTTGCAAGCTCATCAGCTGGAAGTTCAAATAAATCTACATCTACTCCATCACCAGGATCAATTTGATTTTTAATTCCATCAATACCAGCAAGCATCATTACAGAGAAAGCTAAGTATGGATTTGCAAGTGCATCACCTGATCTGAATTCTAATCTTTTAGCTTTAGGGCTTGGTCCTGTTAAAGGTATTCTTACCGCAGCAGATCTATTACCTTCAGAATAAACTAGATTTACAGGTGCTTCGAATCCTGGAACCAATCTTTTATAACTATTAGTAGTTGGATTAGTAAATGCTAAGAATGATGGAGCATGTTTAAGTATACCTCCGATGTACCATCTTGCTGTTTGAGATAAATTTGCATATGATCCTTCACCAAAGAATAGTGGCTGTCCACTCTTCCATAAACTTTGGTGTACATGCATTCCTGTTCCGTTGTCGTTAAAAACAGGTTTAGGCATAAATGTTGCTGTTTTTCCATATTTTTTTGCAACATTTCTGACAACATATTTATAAGTCATAACGTTATCAGCAGCATTTATTAACGAATCAAATTTCATTCCAAGCTCGTGTTGGCCGGCACCAGCAACTTCATGGTGATGTTTTTCTGTGGGGATACCCAATTCACCCATAAGAAGAAGCATCTCAGATCTGATATCTTGCGCAGTATCATTTGGAGCTACTGGAAAATATCCTTCTTTATATTGTATTTTGTATCCTAAGTTTCCCCCTTCTTCAATTCTCCCTGTATTCCATGGGGCTTCAATAGTATCGACACTATAAAAACAACCTCCTTCTTTAGAGTCATATCTAACATCATCAAATAAAAAGAATTCTGGTTCTGGTCCAAAAAATGCAGTATCTGCTATACCAGTCGAGTCTAAATATTTTAATGCCTTTTGAGCTAAAGCTCTTGGACATCTATCATAAGGTTCCCCGCTTCTAGGCTCTTGAATAGAGCAAATCATACTTAAAGTTTTATGTTTATAAAAAGGATCTATCCAAGCTGTACTTGCATCGGGCACCATTGACATATCCGAAGCATTAATTGCTTTCCAACCTCTTATTGATGAGCCATCAAATGCCAAACCTTCTGTAAAAGAATCCTCCTCTATCATGTCTGATGTAAGAGTTAAATGTTGCCA
>QCRA01000037.1 GCA_003212035.1 Prochlorococcus sp. AG-459-D04 | reverse complement strand
TAACTTCCAAGGAAAATAAATGAATTAAGTGATAACAAAAATTATTGGGATTTATTATCAGAAAAATCAAAATCTTCTTGGTTTTGGGGATCTCCCGGAAAGAAAATAAACCCAAAAGTCCAATCTGCTTATGAAATATTATCCAATCTTCCCAAGTCAGAAAATTTTGTAGTTCTAAATTTTGAAATCGATTCAGTAGATCTTCTTAAATTAGAACAGCCAGTTCATAAAAGATATCTTTGGGAAAAGAGTAAGAAATGGGAAAAAGTTGAAATTAATCCTTAAATATTTCTAAATTGTATATTTAGGTTGAAAAACATATAATGATCAGTCAGTTTTAAAAAAGAAGTATTATTTATATGATTTTCTCAGAAATTCCAGAAAACCCTTTTATTTTTTTATCATGGGTGACTGCTATAGGGTTATTTATAAGTCTTTCTGAAGCAACAATTAAGATAAAAATTGAGAAGAGAAACAGTTATAGAAAAAGGTTAGAACTAATCAATAACCTTTATCCTAAAAAGTTAGCTTGAAGTATCTGAAAGTATGTTGGCTTGTAAAAATTGAAATAAACCACCTTTACTTGTTTCTTCTTTAACTTCGACTTCCTTAGAATTTTGTGAAGAAATGATTTCCTCTTCATCTTCTGATTTCAAAATCCTGATAATGACTTCATCCAAAGAGAAGTTACCAGGTCCTGTTAATGCTATTGAAGTTGCTGAAGCGAAATACAGAAGTAAAAGCTCTAATAAAAAAATATTAAAACCTGAAGTAACAAGTGCATGATATATAGCGACAGTAATTGTTCCCACAATTGCCAAAGCCCCGAATCTTGTAGCTAGGCCAATAATTAGTAGCCAACTACCACCTATTTCAGAGAATGCCGCTATGTATGATAAAAATATTGGGAATGGAAGATGTAAAGGTCTGACAAAAGCATCAGCAAAATTTTCTATATTAGCTAATTTTTCATAACCGTGATGAATAAGAACAGTTCCAGTTATAACTCTAAGAATTAATAAAGCAGTATCTTTGCTAAACGACTTGGTAAGAATTGTTGAAAGCACTATAAAAAAATTATCCTTAAGTAAAAATAACTAGTCACATTATCCATCGTGGATTAATCCACAAAAGTCGCGCCTAATTAAGTATTTATACTTAGTGTTCTAATGAATTCTTTTTCTGATTAGGAATTCAACTAAGTTAAAAATTATTTTTTGTGTAATTTTCTAATATTATTTGATTGATTTTCGGAATATTTTCTTTAAATTTGAAAAACCCTTTTTTGGCGAATTTCCAAGCAAATAAATCTTCATCTCTAACAAGGTTAAAAATTTTTTTATGGTGTAAATTTTTAAACTCAGTTATGAAATCATAATTTTCTCCCACTCCAGGATAAATAATGTCAATTTCGTTGGTATTTTTAAAAGTATTTTCCAGTGAATAAGGATCAATCTGTTCAACATTATCGAAATCCTCTACAAATTCAGAGACCAAATCTTGTTTAAATTTTAAAACAGATTCAGACAATTTGATTTGTCTTTGTTCATTTTTTAAAAGTAAGATAAATACTTTTTTATAGCTTGTAAGTAAATTTTTTAGGGTTGCAAGGTGCAGATCATTTTCAAACATAATCAGATTATCTGATTTAGGATACATATCATTTTTATAAATCTCATCTTCTAGTGGTATTTGATTAGATTCTTCAAGAAAAATTTGTTGATTAGTGATTTTTTCTGCATTAAATCTATTATTTGAAAATTTTCTGAGGTTTGATGATGAAAAAAGATATTGTTTTCCCTTCGTTTGCAATCCTCCGACCCATCTCCAGCTAAGGAGATTAGATGAAGCATCACCATCAAAAAGATATTTAAAGAAAAACTTTGCTCCCAATTGCCATGGAAGGCCTAAATTAAATATCCAAGTACTCGCAAACCACATTCTTGTATGGTTATGCAAATAGTTGTACTGCTTTAATTCATGGACCCAAGAATTAAAAAAATCTAATTCTGTATTGCCATTAATTGCACTTTCATAAAGCTCATAATCAAAATCAAGATCGTTATCTGAAATAAAATTTCTCCAAACTTTAGGTCTATTTTCCATCCACCCTTTCCAGTAAACTCTCCAAAATATTTCTTCAACAAATTTAGTTGAATTTTTGATTTTGTACTTACTTTTAATATCATGAATCAGATCATATTCAGATAAAATTCTATGAGTAATGAAGGGCGATAATTTTGAAACTGAACTTTCGTTATTTGGCCCAAAATCAAAATTTCTTAATTTTGCATAATCATTAATTTTATATTTCGCAAAATTTTCCCAAGTATTTTGAGCTTTTAATAAAAATGACATTTTCTTATAACTGTAAAAAATTTTTTTTTGTATTGGTAGAAATTTCAAAAATTTACATTTAAATTAATCCTTAAAATTTTCTATTTCACTTTTAAGTAAATATGTTTGATTGAAGTATTTAATTTAAACACCTTATCAGTACATTTTATACTCTTAAATCGCTCTCTGCGTAGGAGGATATTTAGTGGTCAATTACTTTTTTAGATCTAATTTTAATTTTTTAAATCTTTATTTAAATGATTTTTTCTAAAAGATTTTTAAATATCTATCAAAATTATTATGAATAATTTATTAGTGAGAGATGTTAAGTATCTAGATGAACAATACAGAATAGGTGAAGGCATAATTTCGGATGATGCATTTAAGCAACTCGAAAAGCTCTTTATTCCTGTTGATCGAGAGGTTAACTATTTTAATCAAAAAAAAAATAAACTTTTGCCAAAATTAGCCAAAGAAAACTATACAGAATTTTTGGAAAGTTTATTAACAAAAACAAGATTAAGCATTCAACCAAAAATTGATGGCTGTGCTATTGCAATTAGATATCTAGATGGCAAGTTTAATAAAGCTATTACAAAAAAAGGATTTGATGTCTCAAGCAAAATTAAACAAATTAAAAATGTCCCCGATTGTATTCCTATCAAACGAGATTTTCAAATTAGAGGTGAACTATACGCTACAAACCAAGTTGCCGGCATTTCCCAAAGAATTACAAGAAAATACCTCAATGATAAGAAAGGGATTGGAGAAAGTCTCCGCTTTTGCTGTTTCCAAATACTTAATGGAAGACTTAATCAATACGAAACCCTTAACTATCTTAAAAAATGTGGCTTCAGCACCCCTGACAGTTATTTCACAAATCATACAAGCGAAATCCAAATATATAAAAAAAATTGGTTAGAGAAAAAAATATTTGCGAAATATCCAACTAATGGGATAGTTGTAAAAATAAATAGTAGGAAATTACGGTTACTTAGAGAGAAAAGTTTATCTCAAAATAACGAATGGCAATATGCAATTGAAAAATAATATTAAATAGTACCTTCAATAAGAGCTCACGATACTGATTTCCAGTATTTAAAGTGGGAAAGTAATTAAATTTTGGATAAATTCCAAAGTTATTTGCAGGATTACCAAATGACTGCCACTATTTCAAGACCTAAAATCTCTAACTGGGAAACATCTAATATTCCAAACCTTACAGGTAAAACAGCGCTAATTACTGGTGCGAATAGTGGTCTTGGATACTACACTGCAAAGGCCTTAGCAGAAAAAAACGCTCATGTTGTTATAGCTTGTAGATCACTTGAAAAAGCTAATCAAACTATCAAAAAACTTAAAGGTCTTAATCCTGAAGGATTATTTACACCTTTAGAATTAGATTTGTCAGATTTAAAAAATATTGTTGAAGTTCAGTCCAAAATTTTTGATAATTTTGAAAATTTGGATTTACTAATCAATAATGCAGGCATTATGCATCCGCCTAAAACTCTTAGTGCCCAAGGATATGAAATACAATTTGCAGTTAATCATCTAGCTCATATGCTTTTAACTCTAAAGCTACTTCCAATTATTGAAAAAAAAGAAGAATCTAGAATAGTGACGGTGACTTCCGGAGCACAATTTTTTGGCAAAGTTGGTTGGAAAAATCTAAAAGCCGAGAACTATTACAACAAATGGGAATCTTACTCCAATAGCAAATTGGCAAATGTAATGTTTGCTTTGGAACTAAATGAGAACTTAAAGCACAAAAATATACTTTCTTTAGCTGCTCACCCAGGAATTGCAAAAACAAATCTCTTTACTGCTCAAAAACCTAACCCTGGTCCATTAGAAACATTTTCATTGGAATTATTTAGTCCTATTTTTCAAACTGCTGAGATGGGTGCTTTACCTCAGCTTTTTGCAGCTACTTCACCAGACGTAAAAGGCGGTGATCATTATGGTCCTAGATTTAATTTCAGAGGTCATCCAAAACTATCCCCTACCTCCCCTTTTGCCATGAATAAAAAAGAAAGAAAAAATTTATGGGGAAAAAGCCTCGAAATAATTAATCACTTCTTATAAATTTTTCATTTTTACTAACTTTAGAAAATACTTCAAGATATGTAATTCACTTTCTGAGAGTTTCATAAATTCTGTTAAGGCATCATAATTTTTTTCATCAATTTTTTTTGACAATTGAATAAAACTATCATGGTTTTCATTAACAAAGCGCTCAGCAATCTGAGACGGAGTTAAACCCTGTTCAATTAATTCACCTGGAGCATTTTTCTCCCATTTTTCATAAAACCAAGAGAACCAATATTTTGCAGTATTATCTTCCATTAATTAACTTTTCTTGGGCGAATACTATAAATACTGAAGAAAAATCTCATGATTGAATTACCCTTGAAACACAATTAATATAAATGCAATTATAAATTTAATGATAGATAATTATTCAAGTAAAAGAAATATTAATCTTGTAATTGGATTAGGTAAATCTGGATATTGGGCTGCCAAGTATTTGAGAAGCATCAATAAGAGAGTAATTGTTTGGGAAAGTAAAGATGGGATAGAATTCTTAGAAAGAAAAACAGCATTAGAAGAGCTTAATATAATGGTTTCTCTAAATAAAAAATTTGTATTTGAAGAAATTCAACCTTTTTTGAAAGAGATAGAATCTGTTGTTGTAAGTCCATCAATACCTTATGACCATATAACTATTATTGAATTAAAAAAAAAGGGAATTAAAGTAATTGGAGAAATTAATGTTGCATGGGAAATTTTAAAAGACACAAATTGGATAGGTATTACTGGCACTAATGGCAAGACTACTGTTACTCATCTACTAAGCCATATACTCTGTGATACTGGATTATATGCTCCTTTTGCTGGAAATATTGGTACACCTTTATGTAAGTATGCTCACTCCAAAAAACATGAAAAAATTGATTGGGTTGTAGCTGAATTAAGCAGTTATCAAATAGAAATATCTCCAGAAGTAAAACCTAATATTGGAATATGGACAACCTTCACAGAAGATCATCTTGAAAGACATAAAACACTTGAAAACTATTTCAACATAAAAAAAAGCTTGTTAGAAAAATCTGATTTTAGAATTTATAATTATGACGATAAAAACCTAAGAAATCACTACAGTTCGCTATCAAGAGGAATTTGGATAACAACTAGTTTCGATAAATCAAATTTTATTCATTGCGATTATTGGATAGATGAACAAACGTACATTTTTGAGAGAGGGAAGAAATTATTCAAACTTGAACATTTTTCTTTAAAAGGGATGCATAATCTTCAAAATCTTTTATTGGTAATTGCAGCAGCAAGAAAAGTTGGATTATCTGGCAAGAAGATTAAAGATTCTTTATCTAATTACAAACAATTACCCCATAGGATGGAAACAATTTATAAAAATAATAATCTGGAAATCATTAATGATAGTAAAGCTACAAATTTTGACTCATCTATTGCGGGAATAAGTTCAATTGAAGGTCAAATAATAATCATTGCTGGGGGTAGATTAAAAGGTAATGAATATAGTGAGTGGATAGAAGTTTTAAAGAAAAAAGTTAAATGTGTTTTCCTTTTTGGAGAAAGCTCAAAAGTCCTAAAAATGGCTCTTATTAATAAAGGATTTAAAAAAAATATTTTTGAATTTTCAGAACTAAAAGAGCTTTTAAATTTTGTTTTTCATTATTTACAAAATAATAGGGTCGGAACATTATTATTCTCACCTTCATGCTCTAGTTTTGATCAATTTAAAAATTATGAAGAGCGTGGAGATTATTTCAAGAAACTAATAAGTGAAAAATTAAAGGTTAATAAATCCATTTTTTGTTCAAGTATCATTTCGTAATTTTCAGGTCGGTCATCACAACCGTTTACCCTCTAGCAAATATTCACTTAATTAGTTAGATTTTGATTATAAATTAATCTCTAGCAATGAGTGAATCTAACAATTTACCTCAAGCAATAAGTCATAAAAAATTAAGTTACTTGATGCTTAAGGCACAAAAGGATTCTCATTTTTCTGATGAATTAGCAGAAATAGAAAGCCCTGAAAAAAGAGAATTTGAAGAGTTAATCAACAGTTGGGAAGCTTCAACTAAGAAAGTAGTTAATGAGTTATCAAAAAGAAAAGAGAATTTACTAAAAGATAAATCACCGAATTCTTTAATTGCTCTTGGTGCTATGGAAGTTCACCTCAATATGGCTTTGCAAGCTTTAAATGCATTTAATAAAGGAATTGACGGGTAAAAGTAACGTACAAATTACAAGGAAGGCATAGAAAATAAGAGAAAATCTAGTTCTTTTTCAGTATCTATAGAGACATCATCATAATAATTAACTTCAAAACCCAAGCCATCTCCAGATTCGAGACATATATTTGAATTGGAGTCTTTACTTTTTAATAAAAGATTACCTTCTATTATTTGTATCCAATTATATTTATCGATTTTTAATGGCAATTTTTTTTCTTTAATTGGCTTATATTTACAACGCCATAAAGAGATACTTTGATTTAGAGAAAGCTTATTATTTTTAGTGTCTTTGTAATTAAAAATAAGATTATCCCACAACTTTTCATTTAATGAAATTTGATCATATCGAGGTTTGATATTTTCTTTTTGAGGGTATATCCAAATCTGAAACAACTTACAGGTCTCATTTTCTTCATTCTTCTCGCTATGAGAGATTCCAGTACCTGCAGACATAACTTGTACTTCATCTTTATGAATTTTTCCAAGATTGTTTAAAGAGTCTCTATGAGTTATTGCTCCTTTTGTTACGACAGTAATAATTTCCATATTTGCATGAGAATGTGTATTAAATCCTGCATTAGGAGAAATAATATCTTCGTTTATAACTCTAATTTTCCCAAAATTATCCCATTTTGGATCTCTATGCTCTGCGAAAGAAAATGAATGCATTGAATGCAGCCAATCTCTCCTTGATAAAAATCTATCATCGGATTTTCTTATTTTAATAATATTAAAAACCATAAAAATTAAATAGAATAAAAAAATTCTAAATAATTAGAAAAATATTTGTAAAATTTTTTTGATAAATTATTCCTAAAAAAAAAGCAACTATTAAATTTAAAAATTTATTTTACTTTGAGCCTTATTAGCCTTTATCAATATTTTTTGTGCTTTATCTCTTGTAAGGCATTTTTCTGCTTTTACATTTAAGTTTTTAAGTTTTTGCAGTTGCTTTGTGTTACTCATAATTTAACCCGTTCTTAAAGTTATCTTAACATAATTTTAAATTAATTACCTATTAAACCTTTGCATCAAATCGTTTTTACAGCTTTGAGAATGGAATTATCAGAACAGTATAGAGGATGTATTGGATTATCTTTGATTGTTTTCTTAATTAAAAGCGGTCCAAGAGGATTATCAAAATTATTTTTTCTGATTGAGTTATATTGCATTATTTTTTTTAAAATTCTTTTATTTCTATTTAGAAATTTCCCTTTGTTACCCCAACCTAACCATAAATCACAATTTTTATTTTCAGACCAGTGTTTTAAGTTTTTAAAAATATGATTATTGTTTAAATACCCAACAGGGTTTTTGTGATTAAAGAGTCTTTCTGGATTACTTGAAATAAGAGCAAATAAATTGATTAATTTTACTTTGCCATAATTATTATTTTTCGAGATTTTAATTATCTTTTTTGTTGTATTATCCAAGAAAACTGCATCTGATAATGAAGGATTTAGGCCAATAAAAATAATCTCTTTTTTAGATTTAGAAATCTGATAATTTAAACTCCATCTATATATTTTGTTAGCACTTATTAAACAATTTCTTTCTAAAAATAAATTTTTCAACCTAAACCTACACCTCTAGCCATAAGAGTTGCGAAGAAAGGTATTGTTGCAAAGCCAACTAATTCGGTGGTAATGATTAGTCTAAACCTCTTCACTAGGTTTTCTGAAATTTCAGGTAGTTTATTCTTACTTAGTGGAATTGCCCAGAGGATATATGTTGTCGTTGGGTATAAAGAAAGTAAGCCAACCAAAATGTAGAGCGAAACCTTTATCCAAAACACAGGATTACCCGTATAGAAATCACCTCCTTGACCAAAATACTTAACACGCAAAATCCCAGTAACTAATATTGCAACTCCTGCCAAACCATAAACCACATCTGCAATTATCATTGAGATCGTCTCATTTCTATTAAGACCTACTTTTAGGGTCAATCTTTCAAACAAAAGAGAACCGAAACACAAAATAATTCCTAAATAATGAACATATGCTACTAACGCACTTTTAGCAATTTCACCTGTTAATAAAGTTCCTAATAACATGTTCGAGTCAAAATTTATACAATCCTAACCACCAAATGAAGAATTTGTTTAGAAATAAATTAATAACTTAAAAGCAAGGTATTAAATCTAAGACTCTAAAAACCTTTTTTGACCATCTTCAAAAAAATCCTTTTTATTCCACACTTCGATTACATCTGGGAAATGTTTTTCCATACAATTATCACAAACCCCATGACTGAATCTAATATCACTAATTTTCGAAAGATATTTTTCTAAATGCATCCAATCTCCCTCCTTATTTTTCACTTCTCTGCAATATGAACATACAGATAAAATCCCTTCCTGTTTATGTAAATTAGATAAAGCATCTAGCAAATTTAATGACTTTTTTCTAAGCTCTAAAAATGAAACTATTTGCTTGGATAATAATTCCATAACATTAAATTGTTGTGTAGTTAGATTTCCTGGCTTTCTGTCTATTACACACAGAGTTCCAAGCTTATTACCATCACTATTTCTAAGGGGAAAACCTGCATAAAAACGAATCTTTGGGTCTCCAGTTACCAATGGATTATTTATAAATCTTTCATCTTGGAAAGCATCATTAATAATTAATGGACTATTTTCTTTTATTGCATGTGTACAAAAAGACCAATCTCTTCTAGTTTCTGATATTTGAAGTCCTATTTTGGATTTAAACCATTGTTTATCTTTGTCTACCAAAGTCATCAAAGAAATAGGCACATTACAGGTTGTAGCAGCAATTTTTGTAATATCGTCATAACATGATTCTGGCTTGGTTCCCAAAATCCTATATTCTGCTAAAGCTTTTAATCTTCTTTCCTCTTCTTCTTTTTTTGATACAAGATTCTGCATTAATCTTCACCAATAATTAAAACTTTAAAATTAAAGTTTCTCCAAAAAACTTTTTCCGTCTAATACTTAATAAAAAAAAGATAAACTTATTGAATTGTTACTTACTGATTTATTACTTATTAATTTATTATTGGTTGACTTAACTTTGAGACTGCCATCCCAGCGATCCATCCACTTGTCCAACAATGTTGAAAATTAAATCCACCAGTGATCCCATCAACATCCAAAACTTCTCCAGAAAAAAATAAACCTGGACAAATTAAGCTCTCCATACTTTTAAAATTAACCTCATTAATTTTTACGCCTCCGGAAGTAACAAATTCCTCTCCAAATGGACCTTTGCCCGAAATTATATATTTATCCCTCATTAGAGTATTTATCATTTTCTCTCTTTCA
>QCRA01000036.1 GCA_003212035.1 Prochlorococcus sp. AG-459-D04 | reverse complement strand
TGTAGGAAAACTACCTAATTTTTTGCTGAAAAAAGAAAATGAAATAAAAACTAAAGATATTCAGTTATCAAATCTTCCTGATTATTTTGGAGTTGATAGAGCTCTTGCCTGTATTGCCGCTTTTAAAATTATTGAAAACCCTTTCAAAAAAGATTTGCTAATTGCAGATTTTGGAACAATATTATCAATAACAAAATTGAATTCAAATGGATTTATTATTGGTGGTCAACTTCTTCCAGGTTTTCTAACACAATTAAAATCTATGGAACAAAATACAAAAAATCTTAAAGTTCCCAAAAAATATGATATTCCGATCAAAGATTTTTTAATTAATACAGAAGAAGCAATCTTAAAAGGAGTAATCAACTCTCTTACTGGCGTGATTAATAGTTTATTTAATCCCGAAAAAGATATTTTAATAATCTGTGGAGGAGACTCTCAATTAATCATAAAATCTTTAAATACTCAAAAAGAAAATATTATCAATGCTCCTAATTTAGTTATGGAGGGGATGATTATTCACCACCTATCCGTAGAAAATTAGCTTAACCCAAGGTCTGCAATTATATGATCAGCCATTATTGCTGCTTTTACCTTTAAGTAAATTTTTTCGATGTTACCTTCAGTATCAATTAAAAAAGTATTTCTCATCATTCCCATATATTCTTTTCCCATGAATTTCTTGAGTCCATAGCTATCATAATCAGAAGAAACTTTGAAAGGTTCAGGATCAGTTAAAAGAATAAAAGGTAAATTAAATTTTTCAATAAACTTCTGATGAGAGGATGCATTATCTTTACTAATACCAAGCACAACAATATTATTTTGTTGGAGTAAATCCCAATTCTCTTTAAAATTACATGCTTCCTTAGTACATCCTGGAGTATTATCTTTTGGATAAAAATATAGTATTATTCGTTTACCTTTAAAATCACTAAGAGAAACCTCTTTCTCAAAAGAATCTTTTAATTTAAATTCTGGTGCTTTGTCGCCAACCTTAAGAGCCATTGAAATTATTAAATGAGTATGAATATAAAATACCAAAAATTTGGTTTTATGAGATTAAAGGTGTGCAAGATGTCGCAACTGTAGAAGAAATTAAAACTGCAAAAAACCTAACAAATTCAAGATCAAAGATCTTCTTAGAAACAAGAGCTTATTTGCGTCAATCACTTTCAACTCTTTTTAATTTAGACCCCCTAGAAATTCCAATTAATGCTCATCCTGGAGAACCTCCAAGTTTACCCTCTGGCATGGGAAATATAAGTTTAAGTCATTGTAAAGATGCCATTACTATAGCCTGGCATAAAAGCAAAATAGGGATTGATATTGAGAGAACAGATAGAGATTTTAACCATATAAAATTTGCAGAAAAATATTTTTTTCATACTAATAAATCAAAACATAATAATTATTTAACAAAAAATATGATACTAAATCAATGGTGTGCTATTGAAGCGGCTATAAAATGGGATCATGGAAAATTAGCTAAAGACATTAATCATTGGCAATTTTTTGAAAAGCCAAAAGAGTTAATTCATAAGGAGAAAAATATACATTTAAGTTATTCACAGATTAACTTCCACAATTGGACTATCGCTTTAGCCTACGAAGAAAAAACTTCATTTAATCCTGAGATTATTTGTTGTTCGAAAAATTTTTAGTTTTCTTTTCTTCTAAGCAGTTTTTCATATTGAGTTTTTTCCCATCCATTATTATTTGGTTCCCATATTTTTAAACCTCTTAAAGATTTGGGAAGATATTCTTGTGCGACCCAATTACCTGGATAATTATGAGGATTGACATAATCATTAGAATTATTTTTTAAATGAAGTGGAACATCAAAAGCATTGGTCGATTTGATTGTTTCAATTGCTCTAAAAATACTTTTCGTACTATTACTTTTTGAAGATATAGCTAAATATAAAGAGGCCTGCGTTAAAAAATATAATCCTTCTGGAAAACCAACTCTATCAAAAGCATCACAACAGGATTGTACAACTACTATGGCATTAGGATCAGCTATTCCAATATCTTCACTGGCAGATATAAGAAGTCTTCTAAAAATAAAATTAGGATCTTCACCAGCCTCCATCATATTCGCAAGCCAGAATAAAGTTGCATCTGGATCTGAACCTCTTATGGACTTGATAAAGGCACTTATTACATCGTAATGATTTTGACCATTTTTCTCGTAAACAATATTTTTCTTTTGAAGTGCATCCTCTGCTATTGAGAGATTAATGTTGATTTCTTTAGCATCATTTTCAGCACTTGTTTCTATAGCCATCTCTAGCGCATTGATTAATGTTCTTGCATCTCCGCTAGAAAATTTAATTAAATGACTTATAGCATCTTGAGTTAAATAAACCTTTTTAGAATCTTTTTTTTTAGAATAGTAAGCTATGACTTTTTGTATTATTTTCTGCAAATCATTTTCTGCCAAAGGAAGTAATGTGAAAATCCTAGACCTGCTAACAAGCGCTTTATTAACAGCAAAGAAAGGGTTTTCAGTTGTAGCACCAATAAAAGTTATAGTTCCATTTTCTATTGAAGGTAATAAAGCATCTTGCTGAACTGCTGTAAATCTATGAACCTCATCGATAAATAAAATTGTTTTTCTTTTTGAATTTATTAATCTATCTTTTGCATTAGCGATTTCATTTCTTAATTCTTTAACACTTGATAATACTGCATTTAACTTAATTAATTTTGAACGCGTATTAAAGGAAATAATTTCAATTAGAGTGGTTTTTCCAACACCAGGAGGGCCAGAAAAAATAAAATTACTAATCTTATCGTGTAATATTGCACTTCTTAAAAGCGAATTCTCATTGAGGATTGGTTGTTGACCAAAAAAATCTTCCAAATTCTTTGGTCTTAATTTATCTGCCAAAGGTGCATTATCCTCTATTTGAGAATAATTAGTAAATAAATTTTCTGAATGCATATAAATTAAATCAAAAAATCATTACTTTCAATTCTATGTAATTACTGTAGGAGTTTCCATCTGAGTAAGTTTTGAAATATTCAATAAAGCATCTAAATCATTTATTAGAGGTTTCAAAGCGATCTGAGGATTTAACGAAAGATTCTTTTGAGGGTCGAAAAATTTCTCAAAGTAAAGTCTTAATGTTGCCCCCTTAGTTCCAGTTCCAGAAAGGCGCACGATTACTCGAGAATTATCATCAAGGACCAATCTTAAACCTTGATTTTTACTCATGGAATTATCAACGGGATCTAAATATGAAAAGTTATCTGCAACTTTAACTAAATGGCCAGCAAAACTATTTCCTTTTAAATTTACGAGCATAGAAGTTAGATTACCAAAGATTTGATTAGCGATATTTGAGGGAATTGCCTCATAATCATGTCTTGAATAATAATTCCTACCAAATTGTTGCCAATGATTCTGCATCAAATCACTTACCGAACATTTTTTCTCAGCTAAAACTTGTAACCAATACAAAACTGCCCATAATCCATCTTTCTCTCTCACATGATTACTACCTGTTCCGAAACTTTCTTCACCACATAGAGTAATTAAATTGGAATCTAAAAGATTTCCAAAAAACTTCCAGCCAGTAGGTGTCTCGAAACACGGTATATTTAATGCTCGAGCAACATTATCAACCGCTGAGCTGGTTGGCATAGATCGTGCCACACCTGTAATACCATCTTTATAACCAGGTACACATTTTGAGTTAGCAGTGATAACTGCAAGGCTATCACTAGGATTTACAAAACATCCACTTCCTAAAATCATATTCCTATCTCCATCTCCATCGCATGCAGCACCAAAACTGTAAGATTTTTTATTTAATAACAAATCAGCCAAGTGGGATGCATAAGTAAGATTAGGATCAGGATGTAAACCTCCAAAATCTTTTAATGGGGTAGCATTCATGACACAATCATGCGCAAGACCCATTTTTTCAACAAAAATATTTTTTGCATAAGGGCCTGTAACCGCATTCATTGCATCAAAGATTAACGAGAAGTCTTTTTTTAAAAAATCACTAATTTGATCAAAATCAAAAATTTTCTCCATCAAATTAGAATAATCTTTTAATCCATCAATAATTTCTAAGGTAGTTTCACCGTAAGAATAAGTTCCATATTCACTAAAATCAGGTAATTGAATTTTACAAATTTTATAACTAGTTAGTAATTGTGAAGCCTTGAAAATCTTATTAGTAATTATCTCAGGAGCTGGGCCACCATTAGAGATATTCAATTTCACACCAAAGTCGCCATCAATCCCACCAGGATTATGGCTTGCTGAAAGAATAATTCCACCTATAGCGTTTTCTTTTCTAATTAAATGTGAAGTCGCAGGAGTAGATAATAAACCGTATTTTGGAACAATAACCTTTTGAACTTTATGAGCAATGCATATTTGGGCAATTTTTTCTATTGCTTCAATATTGCCATATCTGCCATCACCACCAACTACTAATGTTGAACCTTTTAAATCTTCCAATGATTGTAAGATTGCTTCAATAAAAATTTCTAAATAATGTTCTTCCTGAAACTTTAATGTACTTTTTCTTAAACCAGAAGTGCCTGGTTTTTGATCTAAAAAAGGAGAATTGATATTGATTACATTAACTTGTGACATATTTTTAAAAAACTTCCAAAAATATAACTAAATTAATGAGGCATTTCGGATGTTCTTAACATAGCGATAAACCATAATGAAGAAATTAATAATGCACTAAGAATTCCATAATTTACACCAAATTTGGAAATTGTAATTGGAACTATAAGTGGAAACGTCAATGCCCCAAACAATGGAGTGAGAGCCACAATTTTTTTAAGCATTAATTTAATTTATTAAAACCATTCAGTCTCAGCATTATCTTTTTCATTAGTATCGTCAAGTGGTGTAGTTCTATCAAATTTTATTGATATACTTTTTTCTTGCTCACCAGATACATCAACTGCTTTAATATCATATTTTTGAGTACCATCTCTAAATGGAACTTGAATTCTAAAAGTACCATCTGCAGCAAGGGGTACATCTTCACCACCTATTGTCAGTTTTGCAGAAGGCTCTGTAGCCCCATAAACAATTAATTCAGCATCAGCAACGAGCCAAAAAGATCTATTTTTAACAATTCCGCTCCCAGAATCATTTAAACCTGATGACCATTTACCAGCTCCTGAGTCTGTGAGATTATCACTAAGGTTTGTTGAATTTACATTTTCCATAAATTCTTCAGAACCAACTTTTCTTCTGAGAGGAATATTAGTTGCTGCTTGGTATAACCTTTCATGCATACCATTTTGTTCTGAAATTACAGGATTTGAAATATCTGGGATTGACTCAGAAGTAGAATCCAAATTAAAAGGTACAAATTTATCAAGAATTTGCTCAGAAGGATGAGACCCAGGAACGTGGCTTACAGAAGAAAATGCCAATGACATCCAGTTAAAACCATATTTATAACCTAATTCAACTTTATAGTCTCTATCTGCAAGTGGAATTGGCAAGTACCATTCAGTACTATAACTATCAACTGCTATCTCCCTTAGTGTACCTTGATTCAAGTTGCTTCCTTCAGAACCAGATGCATCAAATAATCGTAAGCATAATTTATTGGCACCCAAAGATTGTGCTTTCTCTCGATCAGCATCAGAAATTTGCCAAAAAACGTAAGCCCAATCTGGGTCTCGGGGTAGAAATACTACATTTGTTTTAACTTCTTCACTACTGCTGAAAGAATTGGACTCTAAAGTTTCTACAGATTTTGACTGAGATGAAGCAATATATATATTTTCTGAAGATTTTTCTTGATATTTGAATATTAAATCAACTAGAACAGCTTTTGTTTTGCGACTGTATAGAGGAACTGATAATTTACTTGCTTCTTGACGTAATTGTCTGAGGGTAAGTGAGAGTAATTGATCTTTATTCATGATCCCATCAGCCACTTTAAAATCTCCGTTTTTGTTTGGGATCAGTATGTTCTTTTTTTGAGTGAATTGTGTGTCTTTTTGCCATGTCGTCAGGATCCTCTGACTACTAAAAAATTCACAAAATTAATATTTATCTTGAAAACAGTTGGTATCAAAGCAATTAATTAATTTTCAGATCTTTTTTAAATGTAAATTAATTTTCTTTTTTTTTAAATTTTATTACCCAAATTTGTTAACGACTCAACAAAAATATATTTTTTCTTCGGGATCAATTAAAAGGAACTTTAGCGTTGTTCAACTAGAAGTACTAAATCATCTATCTCTAAATCCTCAATATTTTTACCAATTTTTTTTGAAAAAGTACTTAATTTTTTCGAAATAGATTCTAACTGCTCATAAAAAAGATCACTAAATTTTTTATCATCAAATTTTTTGGATTGGTTATCACACCATTCTTTCAAGAGATTTTTATTTTGATATTCAAAACTATTCTCTTCACTTATAATTTTTAAAATCTGGAGGCAATGAGCGAGTATTCTTAAATGATGTTTCTGCATTATAGGTAGATCAAGATTTTCAATTTCTTGAATAATTTCTATGTTTAATGGGTTAGAAAAGGGATCAAGATGATTAGACATTAAATTTTAGTTTTAATAAAGGGAAAAAACTCAATATTGGGGATATCTTTCGTTAGAGTATATAAAGCTAATTGTAATAAGTTATTTTTGATAACATGGTTAACGAAAATCCAGTTAAAGATGTAGTAAAAGAGCCTTATAAATATGGTTTCGTTACTGATATTGAAACTGAAAAAATAGCAAAGGGATTAAATGAAGACATTATAAGATTAATTTCTCAAAAAAAAGAGGAGCCAAAATATCTTCTTGATTTTAGATTAAAAGCCTTTAAAAAATGGCAAAAAATGAAAGAGCCTGATTGGGCCGAATTAGGATATGAAAAAATTGATTACCAAGATATAATTTATTACTCTGCTCCTAAGCAAAAAGAGAAAATTTCTAGCTTAGATGAAGTTGATCCCAAACTTCTTGAGACTTTTGACAAATTGGGAATACCCCTTACAGAGCAAAAAAAACTCACAAATGTAGCAGTAGATGCTGTCTTTGATAGTGTTTCTATAGCCACAACTTTTAGAGAAGAACTTGCCGAACATGGAGTTATTTTTTGCTCAATTAGTGAAGCAGTAAAAAAACACTCGAATTTAATTGAAAAATATTTAGGTACCGTAGTTCCAGCTAGTGATAATTATTTTGCAGCACTAAATTCTGCTGTTTTTAGTGATGGTTCTTTTGTTTATATCCCAAAAGGTGTTACCTGCCCTATGGATCTATCTTCCTACTTCAGAATTAATAGTGGAGATTCAGGACAATTCGAAAGAACACTAATCATTGCTGAAGAATCAAGTTCTGTAAGTTATCTAGAAGGTTGTACAGCTCCAATGTTTGATACAAATACCCTTCATGCAGCAGTTGTAGAGCTTATCGCATTAGACGACGCCTCAATAAAATATTCAACAGTACAAAATTGGTATGCTGGTGATGAAGAAGGTATTGGCGGAATTTTTAATTTTGTCACCAAGAGAGGAAAATGTTTAGGCAAGAGAAGTAAAATTAGCTGGTCACAAGTTGAAACAGGTTCTGCAATTACTTGGAAATATCCTAGCTGTCTTCTTTTAGGGGAAGAATCCGTAGGAGAATTTTATTCAGTGGCACTCACCAATAATCTTCAGCAAGCAGATACAGGCACAAAAATGATCCATATCGGTCCAAAGACCAAATCAACTATTGTTAGCAAAGGTATTAGTGCAGGCAACTCTATAAATAGCTATAGAGGTCTTGTTAAAATGGGAACAAAAGCTAAAGGATCAAGAAATTACAGTCAATGTGATTCAATGTTAATTGGGGATCAAGCTTCTGCGAATACATTCCCTTACATCAAATCTCAACAACCCAATTCTGAAATTGAGCATGAAGCAAGCACATGTAGAATCTCAGAAGATCAACTTTTTTATCTCCAAAGCAGAGGTATAGAATTTGAGGAGGCAGTATCTATGATGGTCAGCGGTTTTTGCAGAGATGTATTTAATCAATTACCTATGGAATTTGCTGCTGAAGCGGATAAGTTACTGGCACTTAAGCTAGAGGGATCAGTAGGTTAATTAATCAATTTCTAAACTGAAATGCAAAGTAAAATGAAAGAATCAGAACCAATTTTAGAAGTTGAAAATCTCTCTGCATCTACTGATAATCTTCCAATTTTAAAAGGGGTTTCACTTACTGTCTATCCTGGAGAAATCCATGCCATTATGGGAAGGAATGGATGCGGTAAAAGTACTCTTTCGAAAATAATTGCAGGACATCCTTCGTATAATATTACAAATGGCGACATAAAATTTTTAGGTGAAAACATCAATTCTTTTGAACCTGAAGAAAGAGCTCAATCAGGAATTTTTCTTGGTTTTCAATATCCAATTGAGATCCCAGGTGTAAGTAATCTTGAGTTTCTTAGAGTTTCAACTAATGCAAGAAGGAAATTCCTTAACAAAGAAGAATTAGATACTTTTGATTTTGAAGAATTAGTTCAAAAAAAGTTAGAAATCGTGAAAATGGATCATGCATTCCTATCAAGGAGTGTAAATCAAGGATTTTCTGGAGGTGAAAAAAAAAGAAATGAAATTCTGCAAATGGCTTTACTTGAGCCAAAGATAGCAATATTAGATGAGACCGATTCTGGTCTAGATATTGATGCTCTAAGAATAGTGGCATCGGGAATTAAAAAAATATCTAATGCACAAACTGGGATAATACTTATTACCCACTATCAAAGATTATTAGATGAAATTGAACCAAATTATGTCCATGTTATGGCAGACGGAAAAATTATCAAAACTGGTGGGAGTGAGCTTGCATTAGAACTTGAAAAAAAAGGTTACGAATGGACTGATAACTTAGTAAAAAAGACTTAAATTAATGGAAATTATTGAAAAAATAAAAATCAATAAATTAGTTGAAAATCAAACAGAAATACAAAAAATCTGTCTTCATAAATTACAGTCCAACCCTCTCCCTAATCCTAAAAGTGAACTATGGAGACTTTCAAATAAATTAAAATTTTCAAATTTATTAGACTACTCTTTTGATGAAAAAGATCCAAAATTTGATATACCTTATCCGAATAATTCTCAAAGTACTATTAGATTAATAATAGGTAAAAATTGTCAAATTAAATTAATAGAGAAAAATTATTCAATACAACAATTAAGTGAAGGTGAATTAGATAAATATATTAAAGAACAGATATCATGTTTTGATCAAAACGAAAATTGGAGTGATCTTTTAAATCTTTCTTTAAGTAGTACGAAGAATATCTTGGGATTAAAAATAAAAGGATCAAAAATTCCTCCTATTGAAATCTTTAGTCATGGATCAAGTAATTCTTTAAACGCAAAAACCCTAGTAATATTATTAGAAAAGAATTGTGTTCTTGAATTATTACAAGTTAATCTTGGTAAAGAAAACTCTTCATTATCACAATCAACTTTCTTTTGTTTGGAAGAAAATAGTTCGGTAAATCATGGTGTTGTTTCTTACGGTGAAAACAGATCAAATCTATTAAATTCTCTCAATGTAATTCAACAAAAAAATAGCGAATACAACTTAGGATCTTTACATTTTAAATTTAATTATGCAAGATTTGAAATTAATATTAAACAATCTGCAGGTAACGCTAAAACAAATATCAAAGGTATGCAAATAACAAAAAAAGATGAACAAATTTCTACTTATACAAAAATAATCTTTAATGGTCCAAATGGATTTCTAGATCAAATCAACAAATCACTTGCTGACGATAAATCACATGCAATATTTGAAGGTTCCATAATAGTTCCGAAAATTGCCCAAAAAACTGATGCTTCCCAATTAAGCAAAAATTTACTTTTATCAAATTTCGCACAAATAGATACCAAGCCTCAATTAGA
>QCRA01000035.1 GCA_003212035.1 Prochlorococcus sp. AG-459-D04 | reverse complement strand
ATTAAAAATAATAGAAGAGATTTTAATTGCGGGAGTAAGAATTATTCAACATAGATTTAAAACGGGGACTGATCAAGATCATCTTCAAGAAGCAATTCAGATTAAAAAGCTATGTAAAAGATATAATTCTTTGTTTATCGTTAACGATAGAGTTGATATAGCTCTAGCATCTAACGCAGATGGTATTCATCTTGGACAAGACGATCTAGACTTAAAAACCGCAAGAAAACTATTAGGGTATTCAAAAATCGTCGGTATAAGCGCAAATAATGCAATTGATATTTCAAATGCTCTAGAGGATGGTTGTAATTACATAGGAATAGGACCAGTATTTGAAACTACAACAAAAAAGAATAAAAAACCTTTAGGTATTGAAAATATAAAAACATTAACAAAGGATTTGAATGTTCCTTGGTTTGCTATTGGAGGAATCAAGTTAAATAATATTTCATATTTAAAAAGAAATGGGTTTAAAAAAGTTGCCCTAGTTTCGCAATTAATGAATTCTGAAGATCCTAAACAAGACGCTATTATGATTCTAAAAGAGTTATCTCATGAAAATTAAGGTAAATGGAGAAGAAAAAAAAATAGAACTTGATCAAGAAAATGCTCTTTTATCTACAGCTCTTAACCATATGGGATATAAACCAAACACAATTGTAGTGGAGTTAAATAATTTAATTATAAATTCAATGAAATGGAAAAAAGTGAAGCTTAAAGATGGTGATAATTTAGAAATCGTTTCAATAGTTGGTGGTGGTTAAAAGATAAATTCTTTAAATATTAAAAATCTTCATAATTTTTTAAGTTTAGGCTTGAAACAATAACCAAAATTCGCGTGTTTTCGTTTTATATTCTTAATACTTAAATATAACAATGAAAGAAAAAATTGATAATAACTCAATGTCTCTTAAATGGGAGCAAAATGGTGAATTGGCCCATAAAGATCTCTCTGAGCTAATTGAAAGATTAAAAAATGTAGAAAGTGAACATACATCATCTGAGCTTTCTAGATTAGGTACAAAATCAAACATAAAAGATTAAATTTGTTACTTAGATCTTGTTTTTATAAAAATTTGTACCAAATTAAAAATACTGAATATAAAAATAAATGACGAAAAGGTTTCCTGAGTGGGTAAATACAGAAGTCGTTATAAAAGCAATCAGAATGAGAGAAGAAGGAATGCTATCAAAACAACTTAATTTATGGATAGAAAACCTATTAGAAATTGAAAAAAAGTGATCATTTAGGAAATACTTTTAATAATTCTGAGAGCCGCCATTGCTGCTCCATAACCATTATCTATATTCATAACTGAAATACCTGGTGAACAACTTGACAACATACTATTTAAAGCAGTTTCTCCATCCTTGCTAACTCCATAGCCGACTGAGACAGGTACCGCAATTATCGGTTGTGCCAACAATCCACCAACAACTGTTGCCAAAGCTCCTTCCATTCCAGCACAAACTATTAATACATCATATTTATTAATTTCTTCTAACTGACTCATCAATCGATGAAGTCCAGCTACTCCAACATCTATAAATGATTGACAATTCACTCCATGAATTTCAAGCGCCAATTGAGCTTCAAGCGTTACGGCCAAATCGCTTGAGCCACCTGAAATTATGGCAACTTTTTTATTTTTATTTATTTTATTCAAATTTTTCCCAATTGTTAAGCAATTTGCTTCTTCATAGAATCGTGCATCATCATACAAATCTAAAAGATAATTAGCCTTTTCACTATTAATCCTAGTAATGAAAACAACCTCATTTTTACTTAATACATTTTGAGATAATCTTTCTAATTGGTCTATACTCTTGTCTTGGCCCCAAATAGCCTCAATGAGTCCAAGCCTATCTCTTCTTTGGAAATCAAACTTGATATCAAAATTCATCTTTGCTTATCTAATTCCCCCTCATAAATTAATTCAAAAGGATTATCGCCAACATTTAGAGCGGCTTTAACGTTGTCTTCAAATTTTTGTTGAACTACATTTACTTCTGACATTGGTATGCGTTTCCATAATTTCTTACTTTCCCAATTTACTAATATTAAAGCCTCTTCTTTTT
This sequence comes from Prochlorococcus sp. AG-459-D04, assembly GCA_003212035.1. Classification (GTDB taxonomy): domain Bacteria; phylum Cyanobacteriota; class Cyanobacteriia; order PCC-6307; family Cyanobiaceae; genus Prochlorococcus_A. The sequence continues at coordinate 8,078 of QCRA01000035.1, read as the reverse complement.
CTTTATCCCAAAATAATTGTCTTTCCAAAAAACCCTCTTGAGAAGATAACCATGGCTCCCATATTTCTTTTTCAGCATTTAACCAAGCTGCTTTTAAATCAGCAGGCACTTTAAGCCTTAATTCCTCTATCACCATTTCACTTTGAGAATTATCCATTGTAAGAGCTTTTAGATTGGGAATATCAGATTGAAAAATTAAAATTATTAAACAAATTAATAATAAACAAAATTTTTGAAATTTTTTTTTCAAATTTAAATTAAATCTCATTTTTTCTCAAGTAGAACTACTGAATGGCAACTTATACCCTCTTCTCTCCCTTCTGGACCCAATTTTTCATTAGTAGTTGCTTTAATCCCAATTAAATTTTCATCAATATTTAAGATTTCAGAAATGTTTTTTTTCATTAGTTTTATATGTGGCATGATTTTTGGCCTTTCAGCAACAAGAACACTATCAATATTATTTATTTCCCAACCATCTTGTCTTATCAAGTCAATTACTTTTGATAACAAAAACAAGCTATCAGCATTTTTCCATTTTTCATCAGATGGGGGGAAATACTTTCCTATGTCACCCAACGAAAGTGCTCCCAATAATGCATCCATTATTGAGTGACTTAGAACATCAGCATCACTATGGCCATCCAAACCTAAATTTTCAGGATGATGCAATTTTACACCTCCAATAATTAAATCTCTATCCTCTACTAGTCTATGAATATCATATCCATTACCTATTCTAAATTTCATGAGTTGATTATTTTCTTTTATTATTCTCTTACTTTGTGGGGATTTTTTGTAGTTTTCATTTGAAATTAAGTCACTTCTTCTCTCCAATGTTCTTTCAAAACTTTTTCTTCTTCTCCACGATTTAATCTCTTCATGATTACCGCTCAATAAAATATCTGGCACTTTCATATCTTTAAAAGTTAACGGCCTCGTGTATTGAGGATATTCTAATAAAGAAGAATTATGACTCTCATCGACTAAGGAGTCTGGATCACCAAGAGTTCCTGGTAACAATCTAGTCAAACCGTTAATTATTGATATAGCAGGTATTTCACCTCCAGAAAGTACATAATCGCCTATCGATATCTCTTCATCAGCTAAACATCTAATCCTTTCATCAAAACCTTCATATTGACCACAAATAATTATTATTTGATCCAAAGTGGACCATCTCGCAAGATCCTTTTGCTTTAGGACTTTACCCTGTGGGGTCATTAGCAAAGTTTTACTTTTAGGTAATTTTCTAATTGATTCATATGCCTTATAAATTGGTTCAGGTTTTAATACCATACCTGCTCCTCCTCCATAAGGCTTATCGTCTACTTGTCTATAAGAACCTTCTCCATATCCTCTCAAATCATGTAAATTTACATCGATCAAATTCTTATCTAGTGCTTTTGTTATGACCCCTAAATTATTTATTAATTCAAAAGCTTTAGGGAACAATGTAATTACATCAAAATTAAAACCACTCATCTAGAAATCTTCCTCATAACCAAACTCAATTAACCTTGATTCTTTTTTTCTCCAATTTGGAACAACTTTCACAAACAACTCTAGGTGAACTGGACCATCAATTAATTTTGACATATTTGATCTTGCTGACTGGCCAATCATTTTTAACATTGAACCTTTCTTTCCAATAAGAATGCCTTTTTGAGTTGATCTTTCAACAATAATAGTAGCCAAAATAGCTGTAAAAACTTTGCCATTTTTTCTTTTCATTTCCTCTGTCTTTTCTATCTTTACTGCGACACTGTGAGGTACCTCTTCTCTTGTATTTTTTAATACCTGCTCTCTTACTAAATCAGATAATAAGTTATCTAATGGTTGGTCGCAAATCGTCTCTTCGCCATAAAGTTTTGGTCCCTCTGGAAGAAAATTAAGTACCATATCTACTAATTCAGAACATCCCTCTCCTTGAGAAGCACTTACAATTTGAAAGTTTCTATTGATTCCAAAAAATCTTCTATATTGATCTAATCGTAAATTCCTAAATTCTTTATTAACCAAATCCCACTTATTTAATGCAACAATAAATTCAGTTTTATTTGCGATTAGAAAGTTCAAAATATATTCATCACCTCTGCCAGGTTCTTCACTTGAATCAATTACAAAAATTACTATATCAACTCCATTTATTGCAGATTTTGCGTTTTTTACTAATATCTCTCCAAGTCGATGATGAGGTTTATGAACACCTGGGGTATCAACAAAAATTATTTGCCCATTGTCTGTAGTAAGTATTCCTTTTAATTTATTTCTTGTAGTTTGCGCGATTGGAGAAGTAATTGTTATTTTTTCTCCAATCAATTTATTTATTAAAGTAGATTTACCTACATTTGGCCTTCCTAGTAAAGTTACAAACCCAGATCTATAATTAGCCAAAGACTCTTAATGCATCAATAATAAAATTCTGATCAAAAATGAAAAAAAAAACCATAAATTTAAAAGAAGCTTCGTTCACGCAAGCAATAAACATATCCGCACAATGGTGCAAAGAGTGGAGTGAAGATTTACTCAGCGAAGAGGTTTTAGCAGATCGAATCGCAGAGCTTACTAAAACAAGAAATGGACTCAGAGGATTTTTTGCATACGCTTTATCAGATAAAGATTGTTTTTTGTTAGATAAACTTCCTTTTTCAATAATTTACAAACTGAACGAAGGTGGTGCTGCTGTAACAGAAATAGTAGTAAAAAATTTAATAATGAGTTCCGCTCAAATTATTGTTCATCGAAGAGATAATAATCATGAATATGAGATGACATCGGAAAACATTTCAGATAGATGTAAGGCTATTTTAAGACTGCTAGAAACTAAGTTAGTTACAAAGTCTGTTAATAAAGTCCTTAAAGACTTAGATAATTTGGGCAATAGTTTTAATAATTCAATAAAGTATGACTCAGAGCAAAAGGAATTCATAAAAAAACAAATTCTTGATATAGCCCAATAAAAAAGCGTAGAAACAAATCTACGCTTTAGGTTAGTTATTTACGTAATTTATTTAGTCTCTTCTTCCACCGCCTTGTAGTGCAATCATTAATCTTAATATAAAGACAAAAAGATTTATATAAGTTAGATACATACCTAAAGCCCCAGCAAGGTATTGATCATCGTTATATCTTCTTGGCATTGTATAGAAATCAACGAAAGACATTGCAACAAATAAGACAGTTCCAAATCCTGCAATTATCAATTCAAGTCCTGAACCTCCAAAAACTCCTGGAGCAAAGAATCCTCCAATTAATTGGACAAACATTGCTATAAGCAGACCTATCAATCCAAGACCAACTACTCCACTTAGTGCTTGACCAACACTATCACTCATTCTTTGGCCAGTGTAAGAGGCAATAACGAAAGTTATACCAGTAGCCAAGGCCGCTGTTCCAACCGAACCAATACCAATTGTTCCTATTGCTAAAGCAACTATTCCACTTAAGGTGAATCCAGTTAACAAACTAAATCCTGTCAACAAAGGCAGTGCCTTCGCATTATTAGCATTATTTGCAGCGCTTGTGGCTATAAAAAACAAAATCAATTCTGCAATTAATGCAACTATTGAAAGAGGCTGGAAAAGAGCAGGATTTGTTGCTATGAGTGAGACACCTGCTAAAACGCCTAAAGAAGTTAGAACCATACCTCCACCTACATAAGGTAAAGCTTTTTGAACAACATTAGGTCCAACAATTGAACTAGATTGTGCTTCACGAATAGCTTGATTGAAATTACTACTTGCTGGCATTTTTTTTATTAATTATGATCTTATTCTACTAGATTTCTAAAATTTCAGGGTACGGATCTCCAGAGTTATAAATTTATTGATAAGCCTCAATAATTTTCTGAACTAAAGGATGACGAACTACATCTTCAATATTTAAATAACAAAATTTTATACCTTCAGTTTCAGAGAAAATTCTCGATGCTTCAATAAGGCCGCTTTCCTGTTCTTTTTTTAAATCAATTTGTGTAATATCTCCGTTTACAACCATTTTTGATCTCTCTCCTAATCTGGTCAAAAACATTCTCATTTGAGAGCAAGTAGTATTTTGTGCTTCATCCAAGATAATTAAAGAATTATCTAAGGTTCTTCCTCTCATAAATGCCAAAGGAGCAACTTCAATAATTCCCTTATCAATTAACGAATTTGTTCTATCAAACCCGAAAATACTATGTAAAGAATCAAATAAGGGTCTTAAATATGGATCTACTTTTTGTTGCAAATCACCAGGTAGAAATCCCAAACTTTCACCAGCTTCTACAGCTGGTCTGGTTAAAACAATTTTTTCAATTTTTTTCTCGTTCAATAGCCTTGCCGCGCAAACAGTTGCTAAAAATGTCTTACCAGTTCCAGCTGGACCAATTGCGAACGTAAGATCAAAGTTTTCAATTGATTCAACATATTCTTTTTGCCTTATAGTTCTTGGTCTTAAAAATCTTCCCTCTTTGGAACGCGCAAGAATTTTTTTTCCAAGTTCAGCATGTGAAGATGATTCACCCAAATTTAAAGAACTTAAAGCCGCTTTAAGATCTACCTCTGGGACTTCTAACCCTTGTTCCCAAATTGGTCTAGTAAGTTCTACCAATGCTGAGGCTCTCTCAATTTTTGATATGACACCGTTCATCTCAAGTTGTAAGCCTCTTATAGTTAAAGAAACTCCAGTAAGAGACTCAAATTTTTTTAAAAAAGAATTCCCAGGTCCAGATAATGCTGTAGCTGCATCAGAGCTTGGCAAATCTATTTTGAAGTGACCAGTTTTGGAAACTTCCTTCATCTAGTTATTGAATAAGAAAAAAAATTTATCAAATCACTAGCTTTCAGCTTCATCACTCTCGCTTTCAGCTTTAGTACTATCATTTTCTTCGTCTTTAGTTTTAGCCTTAGCTAATTTTTCCTTCTCTAACTTTTCTTTGCCAATTGCGATAGAGGGTCTTTCTGTTTTTTCTAATAACCCTCCCTTTTCTAATAAAGTTCTCACAACATCAGTTGGCTGAGCACCCTGAGTAAGTCTTGTTCTTAAAGCTTCTGTGTCAAGCCTGGTTTCCTTAGTTCTTGGGTTATAAAAACCTAGCTCTTGTAGAGGTCTACCATCTCTTCTGGAAGTACTATTGCATGCAACAATTCTGAAACTTGCCTCTTTTTTCTTTCCAAAGCGCTTAAGGCGCAATTTTATCATTTTAAATTAATGGGTTTTTAATAATAATATCATTTAAAGGTAAAAATATAAAAACTATAAATCGGCAAAACCTTTTTTCTTTTTATTATTTTTTTGTTTTTTCATTGACTTATTACCACTCATACCTCCCATTCCTGGCATACCTCCCATTCCTGGCATACCTCCCATTCCTGGCATACCTCCGTTAGACATTTGTTTCATAAAACCTCTCATTCTTTGAAAATCAGCTAATACTTTATCTACATCTTTTGCTTTATAACCGCTACCCTGAGCGATCCTTTGTCTTCTGGAGGGTTGAGCGGCAAGAACTTCGGGTTTTTGTTTCTCCTCTAGAGTCATTGAAGAGATCATAGATTCTATTTTCTTAAGTTGATCTTCTCCATCTTTTATCATGCCATCGTCTATTTTATTCATTCCAGGAATCAATTTAATCAATCCACCAAGTGAACCCATTCTTTTAATTAATCTCATTTGCTTTACAAAATCATTAAAATCAAAAGTCGCTTCTTGAAGTTTCTTTTGCATCGCTTCTGCATCAGCAAGTTCAACTTCTTTTTGTGCTTTTTCAACAAGTGTTAATACATCGCCCATGCCTAAAATTCTGCTAGCCATTCTTTCTGGATGAAATGGTTGCAATGCCTCTATTTTTTCACCTACACCTATAAATTTGATCGGTTTACCACTTATTTTTCTTATTGATAAAGCTGCTCCGCCTCTTGAGTCACCATCCAACTTAGTTAATATCGCCCCTGTGATTCCTACTTTTTCATGAAATGACTTTGTTAAGTCTGCAGCTTCTTGCCCAATCATTGAATCAACAACAAGCAAAACCTCATCAGGATTAGAAACTTCTTTTATTCGAACCATTTCACTCATCATGGAATCATCAATTTGCAGTCTTCCTGCGGTATCAATAATTATCGAATTAAAACCATTTTCACTAGCAAACTTCAATGCTTCCTTTGATATTTCTTCTGGTTTGCTATTTTTTTCTTTAGCTGAAAAAACTTCCAATTCATATTGACTTCCCAATGTTTTAAGCTGCTCTACAGCTGCTGGTCGATAAATATCCGCAGCCACCAAAAGAACTTTTTTATCTTTTTCCTTTAAGTAAAGTCCTAATTTTCCTGTTGCAGTTGTTTTACCCGCCCCCTGAAGTCCAGCCATCAAAATGACTGTAGGACTATTTTCGTTTTCGTTTAATGGAGAATTTTCATTCCCCATAATGTTAATCAATTCTTTATTTACAACTTCTATAAATTTTTGACCTGGGTTTACCCCCCTGACTACTTCTTCTCCAATAGCTTTATCTTTAACATCTGTTATAAACTCTTTTACTACAGACAAACTAACATCTGCATCAAGGAGTGCTCTTTTTACATCCTTCAAGGCATCGTTAATGTTATTTTCACTAATTTTTGCTTCGCCTCTTAAACCCTTTACTGCGTCTTCAAAGCGTGATGAGAGTTCATCAAACATTATTAAAAAGTAATTTTATTTATTATAGATGATCTTGAAGTTTGCAATTACGAGCCGCTTACGAAATCAACTAATTTCCATGATTTATTTGAAAAACCCAAAATATATTTAACTCTAAGGGGATTCAATGATGTTTCATTAACAAATTCTCCAGAGTTCTTTACTATTCTCTCTAGATAATTCAATTCAACTAAAACAACTATCCGAGATGAAGTTTGCGATTCCAAATCAATCTTACGAATTTGGGATTTAATTTCTTTATAAATCCCCTTCTTGATATCGTTCTGTCTTTCTTCGATTGTTCGATCAATCAAACCTTTACTAACAATCTTAGAAAGATTCATTTCACTATTCCCCGCTAAGTAATTACTTTTACTTAGAAGCCATCCATTAATCTTCTGCCCAAATATATTTGGTTAATTCTTCTGGAGGGGGTTCGGGTGCTTCAATAGCATTTTTAACTGACTCCGATATCTCTGCATCAATTTTCTTTTCAATAATTTTTAATTCTTCTTCTGTTGCGAATTTACCGTCAATAATTTCTTTGGCTAATTTCTTAATAGGATCTCTTTTCCCCCAAAACTCCTTCTCTTTCTCAGACCTTAATTCATCTGGATCTGCAAGAGAATGTCCTCTGAATCTATAAGTTAAACATTCTAAAAGTGTCGGACCTTCTCCTGCTCTAGCGCGCTCAATTGCTCTTTGTGCTGCTCCTCTAACTGCTAATACATCCATTCCATCAACTTCCTCGCCGTGCATACCAAAAGCAGACGCTTTTCTCCAGATTTCAGGATTACTAGTAGCTCTATCATGAGCCATGCCAATAGCCCATTTATTATTTTCAACAACAAAAATTATGGGTAATTTCCATAACTGGGCCATATTTAAACATTCAAAAAACTGCCCATTATTGCAAGTTCCATCCCCAAAGAATGCTGCAGTTACAGCATCACTATTACTATTACCAGCAACTTCCTTTTTGTATTTGCTTGAAAAGGCTGCTCCTAAAGCAACTGGAATTCCCTCTCCAATAAATGCATATCCTCCAAGTAAGTGATGCTCTCTTGAAAATAAGTGCATGGACCCACCTCGGCCTTTGCTACAACCAGTAGCTTTACCAAAAAGTTCACTCATTACTTCAAAGGAGGGGACCCCCGCACTTAGTGCATGAACATGATCGCGATAAGTACTACAAAACCAATCATGTTTCTTTTTCATGGCGCCAATTACTCCCGTGCTTATAGCCTCTTGACCGTTATATAAATGAACGAAACCAAACATTTTCCCCCTGTAATACATTTCTGCACACTTATCTTCAAACCTACGACCAAGAGTCATGTCTTCAAAAAGAAATAATCCGTTTTCTCGATCTAATTCAGCTTTTTTTATATCTTGAAGATTTGAGATTCTCTCTA
>QCRA01000034.1 GCA_003212035.1 Prochlorococcus sp. AG-459-D04 | reverse complement strand
ACTAGGATAAAGTTCACAAAACTTGGGATCTTCTATTCTGCATTTAGGATCATTAGGATATAATTCACAAAACTTGGGATTTTCTATTCTGCATTTAGGATCACTAGGATAAAGTTCACAAAAAGCGCTAGCAATTTTTGTTTCAACGCCACAAGTTATGAAATTCTTAGATCCTCTATCAAACTTTTTCGCTGAATATTCCTTTAGAAAAGTTATTCCGCTGATTGGGCTGTAACATCCTATTACGGCACTACCTTCTTCCTCATATAAACCACCATTTGGATTCGCCTTTACGAGAAACATTGATCCTTCATCTTCTATTTCACCAATTCTTAATTCGACCTTATAGTTTCCTGATGGAGAGAAAAACATATCATCTTGTTTTTCAACTTTTGTTGGCAATGAATTTCTACAAACAATATTCCCTTTTTCTTCTACTTGATTAGCGATACATTTTTGAAAATTTGCGAATTTAGATAACTGCCCTATATCTTTAGGTAAAAATCCATAAATTCCATAATATGATTGCGATGATTTGAGCATCGAACTGACGATTAAGCTTGCTTCTTTTTGCCTTGATTTGTTTAACGATGTTTTTAAAGGAGGAATTATTAGTCTCGCAGTTAATCCAAGAAGAGAAACAACAATAATAAACTCTACGAAAGTAAATCCTTGTTCAAAAAATGATTTTCTCTTTAATTTCTTGTTATGAAGAATTTTTTTAATCAACTTATTATTGAGCTTCACTGATATATCTTGTTTTAAATTTAAAAGGTGCAATGGAAATTGATGTTACAGCAGATCCGTTACCATAAACTTCTAAATTTTTTTCCATATTTATACTGAAATATCCTTCTGCATATTGATTCAAATTCACTATGGGAGAGAGCTCAGAAACAAAAAACATATATTTTGTTCTGTATCCAGAAGTTTCAATAAAATTAGAATCGATTCCTATTCCGGTCATTTTAAATCCGTTATATTGAAGATCGCATCTTGAGGAAGTGCCTCCATTATTTACGCAATACTTATTATCGATATTTTTTTCTCCTCTCCAATTAGTAAGCTTTGTATTGAATTCATTGGGAATTGATATATTATTTTTTGATTGAATGACTTTTCTAGGACCTTCTTTGCTAGTGGCCCAAAAATAATTACCAGATTTATATTTACCAGAAACAGTAAACTTATTCTTTAATATTATTGAGATGTAACTATATCCACCTTTTTTTATATACTTATCTTTTGAAAGAAAAAATTTCTTATTTCCACTTATATCATTTTGACTAGAAAGCTCACTATTTAATAAATTTATACATTTTGAACCACTAAAATCGGGAGAGCTTCGATAATTTGGGAAAGGATTACTTTGACACACATCAATTCTTCTGATTGTTGCTTTAAATGAGTTGGCTCTAATAAGGCATGCAGTTTTTCGGGGAATAGCACCATCACAATTTAAAATTCTTGTTGATGAATAAACAGGTTTATTAAAATTCCATGCGAGAAGAATAAAATAACCAATAAATAAATTTGATATAGATATTTTTCTCATAATTAAAAGTTCTTTATGTAAATCTTTTTAAAAATTTTGTCTAATAATTATGATTAATATCTTATACCTAATTTAGGATCAATCCAAATACATTTCCCTCTGGTTACAACATATTCTCCTGTTTTATTTTTTAATATACTTCTTGAAGTTAATGTTTTTAAATTAATTATGTTTTGTTTTTTGATGAACTTTTGATTTTTATTTAAATCTTCGTAGTATTCAATCTTAGTTATCAGTAAATTATTTTTATGAATTACAGAAAAAATCTCGCTACTGTTTTCAATAAAAATTTCTGATTCAAATCTTTCACTTTTTGGTAAAAACTCGTCTTTAATATCATCATAGTAAAATAAGTAACCAGTATTAATATTGAAGACATATTCATTATGATTTTTTTCTTTGAAATTTAATTCGCATCTTAAAGCTTGAAAATCTTCAAATACTATTGGATTATTTTTTGAACATCCAATTATAAAAAATATTAAAAATAAAAATAATTTATAGATTAGTTTCGAATAATTATATCGATTCAATTTTAAATAATTTAGAAGTTTAAGCTACCTTATCTAATTCATTTATTTTATTCCAACCTTCCTCCTGTAGTTTTGTTAGTTTTTTTTGAGCTCTTAGTGTTGTTAGTCTTTTTTTAAATATTAGCTGCTTATTATTTGATTTAATAATTTCCCAATATATAATAAATCCTTCATTAAAAGGGTTATTCAAGTCCCTTTCAAAAACAACTAGGTTCCTCTTATTTTTGTTAATTAATGAGACTTTTGGATACATCAAATTTCAAGAGTATCTTAATTCAGTTAACAACCTCATCTCGTTGTGTCAAGTAAAATTAATTTAGGCATCTAATCATCAGTTCATTATTCTTTTTTTCTTATTTTTTTTAAATTCAATAAATAAAGCTTTGACTATATATGATTTTAAAGATTTAATTTGAATAATAAAAATTTAAAAGCCCAATAATTTTATCTAGCAAATGCTTCATAGAAAAATTCTATTTTTAATTATCTTTATAAATTTTCTACTTGGATCATGTTTATTAATTAAACAAGATATTAAAAATAAGGATGTCAAAAAAATAAAAATATCCGAAGACAAGAAAATAGCAAAAGTTATTGAGGGAAAAGAACAAAGAGACTTAAAGGAAGAATTAAATTTTTCTGAGAAAAATATCAAAGAAATTAAGCTAACTAAAATGAAAATAAATAATGATGAAAAAGTTGAAAAGATTGAAAAATCAAAAAAAAATTTCTATCTAAACTTTGCTTTTGGCTATTCGAATTTAGAAAATTATGATGTTTATAATACTTCCACAAATAAAGCGATATGGGATGATAGGTACACTGAATTAGGTCATACTATTGAGATAGGTTTAGGTTATGACTTTGGGAAAATAAGAGCAGAAATATCATATGCTAGAGAAAATGGAAGATTTGATGAATACCTTACTTATTTTGACAATAGTATTACTAAAATTGGAAATGACAGAGGGAAATTGCATAAAGATTTTTACATAATGAATATTTACTATGATTTCAGATCTAAAAAAAAATTCACTCCATTCATTGGCTTAGGATCTGGATTTGTTAATAGTTTTCAAGAATCAGCTCCTTTTATCCCTGAATATGTAAGACAAGCATTCGTCTTACAGTTAAAAGGAGGTTTGAGTTATGAGTTTTATGATAAAAACATCGTATATCTAGAAGGATTTATTAGGAATGCAAAATCTCACACAACAAACGATGGTTTGGGTACACCTTATTTGTACGAAGCTAAAGAGGGTTTTGATTCATCAGGAATACAAATTGGATTTAGAAGAATTCTTTAAAATAAAAAACTTCTATGCAACATATTTAATTATTCAAACCTAAAACATTGTGAGGGATTTCTAGGGTTCCGGTAAATGCATTTAGGTCTTGCTTCTTTAGCTAATCTTGCCTCTTCAGCTAATCTAGCTTCTTCAGCTAATCTTGCCTCTTCAGCTAATCTAGCTTCTTCAGCTTTTTTAATTTGAAAGACTGTGAAACAAGACATAAAATCTTTTTCTCCAACATTGAAAGACGAATATTCTTTAAGGTTTGATATTCCTTCGATTGGGTTAAAGCAACCAGTTACACTACTACCCTTATCTTGATAGCGCAATCCATTTGGAATTGCTCTTACCTGAAAGATAATATCAGAATTATTTATTTCAGTGGTTTTGAGTTCAACTTTATAATTTCCTGATGGAGAGTAAAAATAGTTTTCACTTCCGTCAATTTCGGCAATAGTATTTGGATTGCAAACTTCGCTACCTTTAATCGCAACTTCTTGAGAGATACACTTATGAAATGATGCAAATTTATTAAGCGGTTTTATTTTATTTGGTAAAAATGATGTTAATGAATAACTAGCTTTTACTGCTTTAAGTACACTATTAACTATTAGAGTAGCTTCTTTTTGCCTTGCTTTATTAATTATAGTCCCAAACAACGGAAGAGATATACTACAAGTTAAGCCAATAATTAAAGTTATGAGAAGAATTTCAACAATCGTATATCCTTGTTGTTCTCCGTAGAAAGTATTTTTTTTGGGAAAAAAGATTTTTTTACCCATAAATCTAACAAGCTATACCAAGCATCTCACTTTATATTCTTTTGTCTAGCTGCATATTAAAAAAATACTAAAATCCTGCTACTTAGCTATAGAAATAAAGTTTAAAAAAATGTAAGAGTTTTATATATTTGATTTGTAAATAAAAAATTAATCATAGAAGAACTTAACCGAAATTCACATTTTCTTGAAATAATCCAAACAAGTTATTACCCACTATGGCGGCGATTATTAATACGAAGGCAACTATAGCGAAAAGAGCACTAACATCTTTTATGTCATAAGGTGCTTTAAATAAAGGTTTCTGATCTGCCATGGTTATCAAATCTATAAGTGCAATTAAATCATATTAGTTTAATGCTTGTGGGACTTATTAAGTGGTTTTTTTGGTCTTAAGATTGGACAATAAAAAAAGCCACTCAAAGTGGCCTTTTTATTTATAAGATAAATAAACTAGCTTGTATAAGCTTTTCCCCTATAAGTTAGTTCGTTGTGCTGCTTTTTAGCTGCTTCTTTGTTCTGGACGTACTTTTGTCCTCTGTAAATTAGAGTCATTTTTAAGCTCCGGTTTCGCTTAAGTCCCCGTTCCATGGCTTAAGTCGATTTGCGGCTTGCTATACGCAAGTTGAACGTTTTGGTAGCGGTTGCTACAAATTTATAATAACACCCAAGAAAAATATTTGTCTAGCTTTTTGAAAAATATACTTAATATATTAATGATAGATAAGGTTTCTGCTAGAAATATTTATACTTTATACTCTTGTTAATTATTGACAGGTTACATTTTGTTCGTTTTTGAGAAGTATTTTTTATTTAATGAACTTTTAAATGTAAAATTCTTAAGATTATAAAATTTGTTTTATGTTTTCTAGAAGCAAAAAACCTACAGTAAAAAAATCTGCAATAGTTGAAGAGACTCCATTATTTGCTCAATTACTACCATTCGCAAACAGAATGAATGATAAGGTTCAATTGGTAAATGCTTTAGCTTTTACTTTTATTATGGGATTCTCAATTTTTGGAATTGCTCTGTGGAAACTTTCAGCACTTACTTAATTATTTTATTTTTGCAAAGCATTAATTTTTGATTCTTTGTTTTTGATTATTGTCAATAACCATTTAGAGGCAAGTCCCCTAGATATTGATCTATTTTTTAGAAATCTACATATATATATGTGTAGATTTTTTTCATTTTTGGAGTTAAATTTTTCTTCAAAGTCTAATATTTCTTCTTCTGAGTTCCTTTTTCTAAGCTCATCTACTAAAGCATGACTAGAGGAATCATTAAATAAATTCCCAATATTTAAGCTTAATGTCATAAATAATTTATGTCCCTACTTAAGAGGTAGCCATAAATTAAATTTTTAAACACTAATTTATATTTTTTATTTACAAATAATTTAAAGATTAATCTTTTGGTTTAGCCAAAGGAAGCAGGCACTTATCTGAATCACAACCTGCCGGTCCTGCTTCAGACAGTTCTCCAACATCATATCTATTAAGAGCATCAAAGAAATCGTTATTAACTTTCCTTTCTATTACTTTATTTTGCAATGATGTATATTCCTCTTTACTTATTGGTTCAAAGGGTAATCTAGGGAAAGTAGCGTTAGCACTAAATCGAGCTAACAATGCAGCTGAAATATATCCCTCATTGTTTTCTATCGCATTATGAATAGCCTTAGCTAAATCCTCGATTTCATTTTCTCTAAATTCTACAGTTGCAGAGGTATTATGCTCTGTGTAAAATTTTTGCACTTGCATGTAAAAATCAAATTGAGCTAGTGCTGAGAAATTATTGATGTCTATTTGGTCTGCGCCTTCTATATTTGCCCAACTAACTTCTGTAGGAATTTCAACTAACCATTCTGTACATCTTGGATCAAATGGATTATCGAGTAGGCAACCATTTTCATCTTTATCAGATTGAGATGGAACAACAGAGTAACCATAATCCATGCAAGCTAGTGCGATTGGATCATTTTTCCTGAAAGTTATTCTTCTAATAAATCTTTGAGCCTTTGGAGGATGCCATCCTGGAGCTGCTCCTGTTAGAAGACTTTTAGTGCCAGCTGGCTGAACAGTTGTACATCGATTTGGTCTTCTTAGATTATGTTTATCACAATATTCCCAGACAGTTTCTTTTACTATTTTTCTCCAAGAATCTAAGAATTTAGCTTCCTTTTCTTTGAAGGCTTTTCCTTCTTCGCTATTTGGCCTCCCTGCTTCCCACCACTTCAACCATGGAGTCCCAAAAGCGTGGACACAGAAATCAAATAATCCAGTAAAACTTACTCCTACAATAGGGTCATATTCTCTACTTTTTCTGTAACGCTCAACTTCAAATTCATGATTAAGTAAGCATGCAACAGAAAGAGCAGCTGCTTTAAAAGCTTTTTTTTGCTCTTCAAAATTTTCTGGATCAATCTGATTTAAATGAACTTCAGCTAAATTGCAGTGGAAGTCATTTCCCAAGATCTCCCCACAAGGATTAAGTCCATATCGACTCATCCTGTGGTCTAACTCTTCTTCCGAAAATGGACCATAACTGCTATTTATCCAATTTCTCGCTTCATCCTTACCTTGTTCTGAGTAGATTTCAATAAATTCCTTTCTTAATTCATCGTCTTTGAGGATATCTGCATTTGATCTTGCGATTGCTTCTGGAGCAAATTGAATGGCTCCCTCACCTGAATGGAATTGTTTTGTTACGGCATCCAAAACAGTTTGGTATGTAGGTTTTGTATGGTAGACCCTGGTATGATTAGCCATCCTGAGGGCATCTTTTTCAGGATCTATTCTCCAATTACCATTTACATCTTGACTCCATAGATTTTCTTTTGCTGATGCCGCCTCCTTATCATCTGAAGCAAATTGTCTCATACCAGCACTTCTTCTTATATTCCCAGCAACTATAGTTACTGCAGCTTCATCAATTAATAAACAACATTCTACTGTACTTAATTTTCTTCCTATTGCCTTTCCAAGAAGTGATGCGATTCTGGAGTAGAGATCTTTCAATTTAATAGGATTTGCCATCCCACCAAAACCTTTTAATGATTCTCCAGCAGGTCTAATATCTTCCAAATTTATATAAACATCAATTTCTCTTTCAAGATTTTCATTACTTGATGCCTCAAGAAGATATTTGTAGCTATCTACCCAGCCTCTTCTGCTATCTCCAACTTTGATGTGAAGATCTTTCCCTTTGATTTCTAATGATGACTTTTCTTCTCTTTGATCTTTTGGAGTTATTCCAACTTCACTGACTGATTTAATATTTATTTTGTTTAAAACCGTAGGTAGTTTGTTTATAAAATGAGGTTCGATTATTGCACCTGTTCCACATCCCATCATTGCTAAGTCCATCATTAATGCGAAGGCTTCCCAATCAATTAAGTTTGTTGAGGTACAGTTGTATGCTCCCGAGAAATTTTGGTTCTTATTAATCCAAGGGGTTCCGCCTATCCATAACCATCTCCCTGAAGGTTGGGCTTTTTGGTTACTTTGCATCTCTCTCATTAAGATCAATTCTTCCTCAGAAAGTTTTCCTAATTCTTTTAATCCCGATAAATTTCTTTCACCTACTTCACTCCAGTTCTCCCTTTTGCCAGAGGTAGTTTTCCTACTGTAAGACCTGAAAAAAACAGGATAAGCAGCTGGAGCAGACTTTGGAAAGTCATCTTTTTTAAGATTATTGGAATTGCTCTCTGAGGAAGCTTTATTTGGTGCAACAGTCACGATAAAAAAAAACGTATGTGAATAACCCGTACTGGAAGAATAACTCTACCTGTGGCGTCTGCAACTATTCTTACCACTATTTAACGGTTTGTGTAGAATTATGTTAATTATGAAATCTTTGTTTCAAGAAAGGATATGGAAAGAGTTCCGGAACCTGAATTAATGGAAGAACAAGAGCAGGTTATTTCTTATGACGAAGCTGATTTTTCAGAAGGTGAAGTTAATCTAATTAATCAAATAAATCAATATCTTTTGAAAAAAAATATTTCTTTAGGTGAAAAAGATTTAATAGTTGATTTAGGATGTGGCCCAGGAAATATTTCTGAGAAGTTAGCAATAAAATGGCCTAATACTGCAGTCGTAGGAATAGATGGTTCTAAAGAGATGATTTTGAGAGCAGAATATAATAAGAGTATTTCTAATAATCAAAAAAAATTAAAAAATTTACGCTACATTTGTTCTGACATCAAAGACATTAAATCAAATAATTTTTTATTTAAAAAAAGAATTAGTTTACTTGTAAGCAACAGTTTGATTCATCATATTACCAATCTTGAAGATTTCTTCAACACAATAAGAATTTTATCTAGTAATAATACTGTAAATTTTCACAAGGACTTAAAAAGGCCATTAGATGAAAAGTCTGCTATGGAACTCAAAGCAAAATGTTCAGATAAATATAATGAGATTCTAACTAATGATTATTATGCCTCTTTAAGAGCTTCTTATACTTTTAAAGAGTTAAAAAATTTCATCTTACAGAATGATCTATCCTCTTTAGATGTGTTTGAGGAAGGTGAAAATTATTTAATAGTCTATGGTAATGTTTAAGAACTAATTGAAAGGCCCTTATATTATATAAATGAGCTTAGATACTAAAATTTTAAATAATAAAGAAATATTGGATGCGGTAAATAAAAGAAGAAATTTTGCTATCATTTCACATCCAGATGCTGGGAAAACGACTCTTACCGAGAAGCTTCTTTTGTATGGAGGTGCCATTCAACAGGCAGGAGCAGTAAAAGCTAGGGGTAATCAGAGAAAAGCCACCTCAGACTGGATGGAACTTGAGAAACAAAGAGGTATTTCTATTACATCAACTGTATTGCAATTTGAATATGAAAGATCTGTAATTAATCTATTAGATACACCAGGACACCAAGATTTCTCCGAAGATACTTATAGAACATTAGCTGCTGCTGATAATGCAGTTATGTTGGAAGATGCTGCTAAAGGACTAGAACCTCAAACCAGAAAATTGTTTGAAGTTTGCAAGATGCGAAAAATACCAATATTTACTTTCATAAATAAAATGGATAGACCAGGAAGAGAGCCATTTTCTTTACTTGATGAAATTGAATCAGAACTTGGATTAAATACCCTACCTATAAACTGGCCAATTGGGAGTGGCGAGGAATTTAGAGGGGTTATTGATAGATTTTCGAGAGAGGTGATTTTATTTGATAAAGCAGTGAGAGGGAAACAATCGAATGAGAAAAGATTAAGTATTGAAGATAAAGAGCTATCAAAATATGTAGAGAGAGATTTACTTGAAAACTCACTTGAAGAATTAGAGGTTCTTGATGAGGCAGGATCTAAATTTGAAAAAGAAAAAGTTTTTAATGGCTCTTTAACCCCAGTTTTCTTTGGATCTGCCATGACTAATTTTGGCGTAAGGCCATTTTTAGATAGTTTTTTAAAAATGGCACAAAAACCAACTTCAAGAAATAGTAATAAAGGGGATATTGAACCTGCAAGCGATGAATTTAGTGGGTTTGTTTTTAAGCTTCAGGCAAATATGGATCCAAAGCACAGAGATAGGGTTGCTTTTATAAGAGTTTGTAGTGGCAAATTTGAAAAGGATATGTCAGTTAAACATTCCAGAACTGGGAAAACAATTAGATTATCAAGACCACAAAAAATATTTGGGCAAGATAGAGAAGTAGTTGATGATGCCTATCCTGGAGATGTTATTGGTTTAAATAATCCAGGGATGTTTTCTATTGGAGATACTCTTTATACGGGTGCTCATCTGGAATTTGAGGGCATACCATCCTTTAGTCCTGAAATATTCAGCTGGTTAAGAAATCCAAATCCCTCAGCATTTAAAAACTTTAGAAAGGGTGTTAATGAACTTCGAGAAGAAGGAGCTGTTCAGATTCTTTATGACTTTGATGAGAGTAAAAGAGACCCTATACTCGCAGCCGTTGGTCAATTGCAGCTGGAGGTAGTAACTCACAGATTAAAAAGTGAATATGGTGTAGATGCAAATCTTGAAGCAATGCCATATC
>QCRA01000033.1 GCA_003212035.1 Prochlorococcus sp. AG-459-D04 | reverse complement strand
TTATCGGGATCAGTATTTGTCATTATTATCTATAGTTCGTAATTAAAATTTTTAAATTACTATATATTTATATCAAATAATTATGACAATGAAATTGTTTGTAATCTCCTTAAAACTCCATTAATAAATTTTCTTCCTTGCAAATCACTATATTTATTAGCTAAATTAACAGCCTCATCACAAGCAACAGCAAAAGGTGTGTTCAAAAAATTGATGTCCACATAAGCTAAACGCAGAATATCTCTATCTATTCTTGGTAATCTTTTTAATCTCCATCCATCCATTACTTGATCAATATCAGAATCAATACTTTTGAGGTTATTTATTATATTACAAATCCTTTGATTCACATCCTCTCTAATGTCAATTTGACCGCTAGAAACAATTAATTTCGGAAAGTCTAAAGTTACTGAGAGTGTATTCATTACTTTTTCAATTTTTGTAAGAGATTTTTTTAACTCATCTCGGACATTTGAATAAGAGGAATCAACACCTTCTTGCAATTCACTATCTAAAATTTTTTGTGAAGCATTTTCTAACTCTGACTCGCAATTATCTAATTCCTCTCTGCAATGGTTTATCAAAGAATCCAATGCAGATTCAAAAATTTCTTCTATCTGAAATTTATTTAATTTAAAATCACCTTTATCTTTTATAAGGCCAAGAGAAATTAAAGACAATTCTCTAGAAAGGGATCTATTGTGCATCAATTAAGGAGAGGTATTAGTGGAAGCTCGTAATTGAGAAAACAATTTTGAAAATGTTGGATTGGTGGTGTTATTTTTCTCATCTGGATTTACTATCCCAGCTGAAATTATTGTTCTAAAAGCATCTTCAACAGAAATATCCAAATCCTTAACGGAAGACTCAGGAACAAGTGTATACCATCCAGTAGTTGGGTTTGGTGCTGTAGGTATAAAAACACTGAGTAACTTTTCTTTCAATTCTGGCTGTAAAGAAGGTCCTACATCTCCAGTTACAAAACCTACACTATATAGTCCCTCACGAGGATATTCAACTAAAACAACTCTTCTAAATCTATTAGATTTATTGCTTAAAAAAGTTTCTAACAATTGTTTAAGAGTTTTATAAACTGCTCCAGCTACTGGAATTTTTGATAAAGTTCCCTCTCCAAATTCTAAAAGCCATCGCCCCACAAAATTTCTAGCCATCAAGCCTATAAGCAAAATAGCTAGTAAAGGAACAGTTAAACCTAATGTAAGGTTAATTAAATCTTGTAATAAAGGATTTAAAGTAATAAATGGATTTAGTTGCTTTGGAACTGAAGTAACTAACGTTAAGACAAATTTACTAACTAATGATGAAAGCCAGATTGTTGTTGCTAAGGGTATTACCACTAACAATCCTGCTATAAGATCATTTTTAAGATCTTGTTGAAGCCTAGATCCTAAATTCGAATCTTGATTTTGATTTGATTCAACCAAAATAACTTTTTTTAACTATATTAACTTTACTAATAATTTAACTGTTTTTACTGAGTTAGGATATATTTTTCTTAAATATATCTATTTTATTTATAAGTTTATTCTCCAAAAATAACTTTTAAGAGAAATTCTATAAGAAATAAAGAAATGATTGATACAATTCAAGCCAAAAAAGAAATAAGTAAAAAATTAAAGGAAAGGGCGATTTTTGAAGGTTTTACAATCGCTGGAATAGCTTCGATACCAGGTAGTTCGCGCATAAAATTAAGGACTAATGCATTAGAAAGATGGTTATCAAGCAACCACCATGCTGAAATGAAATGGATGGAAACTGAAAAAAGAAAAAATATAAGCTCACTTTTTGAAGATGCAAAAAGTGTTTTAAGCGTTGGATTTGCTTACAGTCATTCAGAAATAAAAAACGATAGCTTCCTCAAGGTAGCTAAATTTAGCCAAGGAGAAGATTACCATAAAGTAATTCACAAAAAATTAAAAAATATTGGTAAATGGATTAACCTAAAAATTCCTGATTGCAAATGGAAGATATGTGTCGATACCTCTCCGCTTCTTGAAAAAGCATGGGCTGAAGAATCAGGTATTGGTTGGATAGGTAAAAATAGTAATTTAATAAGCAAAAAAAATGGTTCTTGGTTTACTCTAGGTTTTATGATCCTTACAAAAGATTTATTCCCAGATAAACCTCATCAATCACTTTGCGGAAAATGTGATTTATGTATTGAACATTGTCCTACAAAAGCAATAGTAGAACCCTTTGTAATACAATCAGATTTATGTATTGCTTACCACACAATAGAGAACAGAAATAAAAATATTCCAAAAAAAATAGAAAAAAATTTAGATGGATGGGTTGCAGGATGTGATATTTGTCAAGATGTATGCCCTTGGAACAAATCAGTGCCATACAACAATAATTTTGAAACTAGACCAAAAAAATGGATTAAAAATCTTGATGTTGATTCGTTAAATTGGGATGATAAAACATGGAAAGAAAATCTTAAAGGAACTACATTGAAAAGAATTAAACCATGGATGTGGAAAAGAAATATAAAAGCAAATTTAAATAATAAAAAGTAAAAGTATGAAAGAGTTTTTAAAAAAAATAATCTGGATCTTATTGATCAGTTTTTACTTTTTTCAAATTGAAAAAGTTCAAGCATTAGTTCCTTATTATTATTTCCCAACAATAAAAAATTTACAAAAGCAAAGTTTATATATTGGTAAAAATGCATATCAACTACTTTATTTTGGACAATATAAAGACAGTCTTAATCTAGCCAAATTAGCTTTAAAAATAAATCCCAAAGATGAAAAACTATGGTTAATTTTGGCTGAAACACAAATAAATAACAACCAATATGAAAACGCATTAAATTCTCTACTGAAAGCAGAACAAATCAATTCAAATATTAGCGAAATATATTTTGCGAAAAGTAATATTTACTTAAAAATTTCCCAGCAAACAAAAGCAAAAAGTGCTTTAGAAAAAGGATTAAAGTTAGAACCTGAAAATCATAAAGCTATTTTTCAATTAGGAAATATTTTATTAATGGAAAAAAATTATTTGGGAGCTATCAAATTGTTTGATAAATCTATAAAAATTAAACCTGATTTCTGGCAAGCAATAAATAATCAAGGTTTAGCTTATTTCGAGAAAAACGATATAAATCTATCAATCAAACTTTTTGAAAGTGCAATCTCAATTCAGGAAAATGCTGAACCATTACTAGGATTGGCCTCGTGTTTAAGAATAAATGATACTAAATTAGCAATTGAACTAGCAAAAAAAGCTCTAGCTAAAGATCCCAAATATGTCAATTATGACTATAGAAAAGAACAGTTATGGGGAGAAAAATTACAAGCTTCTACAGAAATTCTTTTACAAAATAAAGAGCTAGAAAAAGATGTAATACTAGCTAAATCAAAAATAATTCAATCATCTTAATTTTCAATACTGGTAAATATTGTTTTACCTATTAGTCTTAATTTAGTTAATCAATAATTTTTCAATTTTCGCTCTAATGGATAAGAAAAACTTCACTTCCATATCACTTCAAGAAGAAATGCAACGTTCTTATTTGGAGTATGCAATGAGCGTAATAGTTGGACGTGCTCTACCCGATGCAAGAGATGGTCTTAAACCAGTACAAAGAAGAATACTTTTTGCGATGTACGAATTAGGCCTAACGCCTGATAAACCTTTTAGAAAGTGTGCGAGAGTTGTTGGAGATGTACTTGGAAAGTACCATCCTCATGGAGATCAAGCAGTATATGATGCATTAGTAAGGCTAGTACAAAATTTTTCCTCTAAATATCCTACTCTTGACGGCCATGGAAATTTTGGATCTGTAGATAATGATCCGCCAGCAGCAATGAGATATACTGAAACCAGATTAGCCCCGATAGCTCATAAAGGATTTCTTGAAGAAATTGGATCAGAAACAGTAAACTTTTCAAATAACTTTGACGGTTCTCAAAAAGAACCAGATGTTCTTCCAGCCCAACTTCCATTTTTATTGTTAAACGGTTCATCAGGAATTGCTGTTGGCATGGCAACAAACATACCACCACACAACCTAGGCGAAATTGTAGATGGTTTAGTTGCTTTAGTAAAAAACAAAGATATAAGCGATAAAAAACTTTCTAACATTATTAAAGGTCCCGATTTTCCAACAGGCGGAGAGTTAATTTATAGTTCAGCAATTGAGGAACTTTATGAAACAGGAAAAGGATCATTAACAATAAGAGGAGTTATAAATACAGAAGAAATAAATTTAAAAAAAGGGAAACATAAAAAGAATGCACTAATCATTACGGAACTTCCCTACCAAATTAATAAAGCAGGTTGGATTGAAAAACTCGCAGAACTTGTTAATTCAGGGAAAATTAATGGAATATCTGATATGAGAGATGAAAGCGATAGAGATGGAATGAGAATTGTAATAGAGCTTAAAAAAGATTCTAATTCTGAGCTTGTTATTTCAAATTTATATAAAAAAACAACTCTTCAAACAAACTATGGAGCGATATTCTTAGCATTAATTAAAGGAAAGCCTATTCAACTAAACCTAAAAAAATATCTCAACTATTTTCTTGAATTTAGAGAAGAAACTATTAGAAAAAGAACTTATTTTTTTCTAAAAAACACTCTTGAAAAATTAGAAATATCTGAAGGTTTATCTAAAGCTACTAAAAACATAAAAAAAGTTATAACAATTATTGAAGAATCAGAAAACTCTGTAAAAGCTAGATCAAATTTAATAGAAAATTTTTTCTTAAGTGAAAGACAAGCAAATTCAGTTTTAGATATGCCACTAAAAAAATTAACAACCCTAGAAAAGTATCAAATTGATAATGAAATAAAAATTTTAGAAGAAAAAAAGAATTATTTTCAAAAATTATTAGACGAAAGAGAATTATTACTTAAATTACTTGTAGAAGAATTATTAATATTAAAGAAAAAATATAATGTTAAACGTAAAACAAAAGTAATTAAACATATAAATCAAAATGAAGAACTAGAAACACTTAATAATCAGATATTAGAAGACCTTATAAATAAAAAAACTAAATTATACATAGACAACAGACTTTATTTAAAAAAAATGATTTTAGGTAATTACAAGAAATCATTTGAAGTTGCAAATAAAACTATAGATAATAAAAATATTAAAAAATTTGTTTGCAATATTGAAAAAAATTTAAAATTAATTGGAATCTCAAATACGGGAAAAGTTTTTAACATTGATTGGGAGTCGAATGTTAATAATGACTATAAATTAGATAATAAAATTCTTGGAAATATTCATCCTAATGAAATAATAAATTTTCATTCAATTAAAAAAGAAATAAGAAATTATTTATGCGTTTTAGGTTCAGATGGAAGATTTAAAAAAGTTTTATTTGATGAAGATATGATTAGAAGTAATAGATCTTTCACAATTACAAAATTAAAAAATAATTCAAAAATTATTGATTCATTTATTTCAAATGAAAACAAAGATTTAATGATATTAACCTCGATTGGAAGAATTTTTAGATTCAATTTATCAAATAAATTTTTAACGCCAACTTCTAAACAATCACAAGGATTAATACTTGCTAAACTTTTACCAACTGAAAAAATCGTTTCTTGTTGTACTTACCATAATGGAGAAAATATTTTTTTAATATCTAGACAAGGAAAAATGTTTTGTATAAATAGTAATGAAATTTATTACTCAAATGAATACAATTTGGGATACTTGAATGAAAAAACCCAACTTAAAAACGATTACTTTCTCAAAATAATAACAAATAACCATTACCTTGATATTGAAACTAATAAAAATAAATCTGCAAGATTAGAACTAAGCAAATTAAGTTTCAAATCCAATAAATCAACATTTTTAATTGATTTTTTAAAATTAGATATGGATGAATACCTTGAAAATTGCTTCCGACTTGAAAACTTTCTAGATTAAGATTTATATTCATTTTCAACCCAATTTAAGTATTCTTGATTTACTGTTCCTGTGACATAAGAACCTGTAAAGCAACTCATTTCCAAATCTTTAATAGGAGAACCACTTATTATAGATTTACGCAAACTTTCAACACTTTGATAAACAAGGTTATCAATTTCCAAATGATCTGCAATTTCACTTATTGTTCTATCATGAGCTATTAATTCATCTCTATTAGGCATATTAATACCATAAACATGAGGGTAACGAACAGGAGGTGCTGCTGATGTAAAAAAAACTTTATTTGCTCCTGCATCTTTAGCCATCTGGACAATTTCTTTTGATGTAGTACCTCTTACTATAGAGTCATCAACAATTAATACGTTTTTATTTTTAAACTCTGCACTCATTGCATTTAATTTTTGTCTTACAGATTTTTTGCGTTTCTGTTGACCAGGCATAATAAATGTTCGGCCAACATATCTGTTTTTAAAAAAACCTTCCCTATATTCTATCCCTAACTGCCTTGCAACTTGCATTGCCGCAGGTCGAGATGAATCAGGAATAGGCATAACTACGTCTACATCTCCAGAATTAATTGTCTCTTTTATTGTTTCTGCCAGATAATCTCCCATCTTTAAACGAGCTTTGTAGACTGAAATTCCATTCATAATTGAATCAGGCCTAGCTAAATAAACATATTCAAAAGCACAGGGAAATAACATTGGATTATCAGAACATTGCTTAGAAAAAAACTCCCCATTTTGATTTATAAAAACAGCCTCTCCAGGATCTACATCTCTCACAACTTGATAATCATTATTCTCCAGGACTAGAGATTCACTAGCAACCATCCACTCCTCTTTTTTTGTAGTTATTGAAAGTCTTTTTCCTATCACTAAAGGCCTTATACCGAAAGGATCTCTGAATGCTAATAAACCATGTCCTGAAATTAATGCAATTGAAGCATATGATCCCTGAATTCTTTTATGTAAAGATTTGACCGCATTAAAAATAATATCAGGTTCTAGTTGTTGATTATGAATTTGTTCTTGTAATTCTGTCGCAAATACATTTAACAACATTTCAGTATCGCTTGAAGAATTTGTATGCCGCTTGTCAATATTAAATAATTGTTTTTCTAAATCTCTTGTATTCGTTAAATTTCCATTATGTATCAAAACAATTCCATAAGGAGCATTAACGTAAAAGGGCTGTGCTTCTTCTACACTTTCTGCTGATCCCTTTGTTGCATACCTAACATGACCCAATCCAATTTTGCCAATTAAATTTCGCATATCTCTCGTTCTATAAGCAGTGTTAACCTGACCTTTAGCCTTATGTATATGAAAAACAGTATTTTCCATTGTGGCTATACCTGTTGAGTCTTGACCTCTATGCTGTAAAAGCAAAAGACTATCGTAAATTTGTTGATTTACATCATCTGAAGAAACGATTCCAACTATGCCACACATAACTTAATATCTTAAAAACTTTAATAGTTGAAAAATGGTTTTCATATTTAAAGGCTACCTGAGATACTATTATTAAATTTTTCGGATAATTCCTCAACCCCAATATTACAGATATTTTTATCTTGGATTTTTATCTTAAGATTTTCACTAGATACATATCCTATTTTTTTTACATACACACTTGAGGGGAAATTTACTTGATTTTTTTTTAAATAATTAACCCATTGATCTTGTTTCATTTTGCTAACTGAAAAAATAATTCTTGAACCCCCTTCTGCAAACAATAAATTATCATCTCTACTTATATCTTTCTCTAATTCTATCGTTGCACCTTTTCCGGACATAATACAAGACTCAGCTAAAGTTATAGCTAAACCGCCATCGCTGATATCGTGAGAAGAAACTACAAGACTTTTTGAAATCGCATTTCTTAAAAAACTCTGACAAAACTTTTCATCTAGCAAATGTATTTTTGGAGGTCGACCTGTTATTTCTCCATGAAAATATTCCAAATACGAACTAGCTGCAATTGTTGTATCTGATTTATAAGAACCAATTAACCAGATTTGATCATCAATATTTTTCCATTCACTACTTATAGCTTTTTCGACATTATCTATCTTTCCGACCATCCCAATAACTGGAGTAGGATTGATGGGGGTAATTTTATTATCTTTATTTTTAGATTCGTTGTATAGAGAAACATTACCTCCTGTTACGGGAGTTTCTAAGGCTTTGCAGGCTTCAGCAATTGCATTACATGAAGATGAAAGTTGCCAATATCCTATCTCATTCTCCGGAGAAGAAAAATTTAAATTATTAGTAATTGCTACTGGTTCAGCCCCAACACAACTAACATTTCTAGCAGATTCTGCGACAGCAGCGATAGTTCCTCTAAAAGGATCAAGAGCAACCCACCTACTATTGCAATCAACAGAAGCAGCGACACCAGAAAAAACTTTACTTTTAATTTTTTTATTTTGTTCCCGTAGTCTTATTACAGCTGCATCTGACTTTCCAGGTTTAAAAACTGTATTTGACTGCACTTGAGAGTCATATTGTTTATAAATCCATCGTTTAGAAGCTATTGAAGGATTAGAGAGTAGTTTTAAAATGATTTCTGAATAAGAAAATTTATTATTTTCCTTCAGTGAAAATATTTTTTGCTCATAAATTTCTGGTAAATCATTTTCTTTCCATTCCCATTTCTTTAAAAGATAATCAGGTGGCTTATTAATCACATTGTGAGAATTGACGGGGGTATCATCAGACAAAGCAGAAGTAGGTATTTGGGCAACAATTTTACCTTTATGTGAAATAATTACCTCATTATTTCCTATAACTTGACCAATTACATTGGCATATAATCCCCACTTATTAAATTTTTCAATAAGATCATTAATTTTTTCTCTTTTAACGACAAACAACATTCTCTCTTGCGATTCAGATAATAAATATTGGTATGGAGACATATCATCTTCTCTAGAAGGAACCAAATCTAAATCAATAGATATACCTAATTTTCCATTTGCAGCCATTTCTGCACTACTGCATGTCAAACCTGCAGCACCCATATCTTGAGCTGCAATTACATCTCCTGTTTTGAAAGCATCCAAACACGCTTCAATAAGACTTTTCTCAACAAATGGATCACCTACCTGAACTGCTGGCCTATCATCTAGTGAGGTTGTAGTTAATTCTGAGCTAGCAAAACTAGCGCCACCAACACCATCTCTACCAGTAGTATTACCAACATATAATACTGGTGATCCTATATCTTTAGCACCGGAACAAACGATTTCATCAGTCTCCAACAGTCCTAAAGCCATAACATTCACTAAAGGATTTCCAGAGTAACTATCATCGAAATCAATTTCACCTCCAACTGTCGGCACACCTACACAATTACCATAATGAGCAATACCGGATACAACTCCTCGCAGTAAATCAACATTTGATGATTTATCAAGGTTTCCGAATCTCAATGAATTAAGCACTGCAATTGGCCTTGCACCCATTGTAAATATATCTCTTAAAATTCCTCCTACACCTGTTGCTGCACCTTGAAACGGTTCAATAGCAGAAGGATGATTATGACTTTCTATTTTAAAAACAAGTTTTTGATTATTTCCAACATCAATAACACCAGCATTTTCTCCAGGTCCAACTAAAACATTTTTACCTTTAGTGGGAAACTTAGATAATAAAGGTTTTGAATTTCTATAACAACAATGTTCAGACCACATTACACCAAACATGCCTAATTCCGTTCTATTAGGTTTTCTCTTTAATCTTTTGCAAATTTCTTCGTAATCTTTAAATGTTAAATTTTCAACTTTCAGTGCCTCATTAAGATCATAAAGATCATGACTTTCTTGATTGATCATTCTTTATATCCAAGGGTCATCTTCTTTTTTTTCACTAAACGGTATGGATGTTCTATTATCATTATAAAAACTTTTTTGTTTAAAATCTAAGTTTTGGCTAATATCTTCATCTTCTTCGAGCCAATCCTCCAATCTATTAGAAGCAATATTTTTCATATCATCAAATCTATCAAAAATTTTCTTTCCTTTTTGCATAAATTCATTCTTAATACTTGATTTAATTAAAGATAAATCATCTAAAGAATTAATTTCACAAAATACCAATCCAGGTTGTTGGTCATTAATATTTTCAATATTTAATTTCCATCTACTAGAACCTGGAATTTTAGGATTAGATCTAGAAACCAAGTAATATAAAATCTTACCAGTTTTCATTTCAAATAAAAAATCAGCAATAACTCCTATTTTTGATCCATTTAAATTTATAAGATTAGCTTCTATTAAAGTTGGAAACCTATTTAAAGTTGCTAAATCAGAAATAGCTGGATCACCTTTAACATATATTTCATTATCAATTATTTGAGAAATTTGATTTAATCGCCAAACATTTCTTCTTAAATCAAAATTTGAAGGGCGAGAGTACCATCCTAAAATTCGATGAACTGGAGGATGCATCCAAACATTTTCACCATTTCCGTAATTAAGGACCATATTCCCCTTAACACAATAATTTAACAATTCACTTAATAAAATTTCTTTAGGTAATTTCAACTTAAGAACGAACCTGCACAGGCATAACTAAATAAGTAAAAGAATTGACATTATCTTCTGGTACAAAAACAGCTGGAGTAGTTGCAATATTACACTTTAAAAGTACATTTTCAGAAGCAATAACTTTTAAACCTTCTAAAAGATATCTAACGTTAAATGCAATATCAAAATTTTCTCCATCATAAGAAACAGGTATTGATTCATTTGCGTTTCCAATATCTTGGGCATCTGCACTGATAGAAGCTAAATCTCTATTATTTAATTTGATCTTTACAACACTACTTTGCTGATCAGCTAAAACAGCAATTCTTTCAAGTGCATCTATTAATTTTTTTGTATTAAAATTAAGAATTTTGGAAAAAGTATCAGGAATTAATTGCGAATAATTAGGATAAGTACCTTCAAGGGTCCTCGTCGTAATTATTTGATTAGAAGCAATAAATACTACTTGACCTTTGTCATAGAAAAGTTTTATTGAATTGTCTGAGCTTCTTAGAGATACTAGTTTTTCAATTTCCCTTAATGATCTAGTTGGGATAGTTACTGACAAATCACCATCATTTGAAGATGATTTTTCTTTATTTTCGATATATTCTTCGTTACCAATTAAAGCAACAGCTAATCTATGACCATCCGTAGAAGCAGACTCTAAATAATTTTGTTTAAAAGTAAAGTTAACACCTGTAAGTAATTGCTTTGATTCATCATTACTACTAGCAAAAATAGTAGATTTTAAAGCTTTTAAAAAAGAACTAGGATCAATGTTCAAAGAAGTACCACTTTCCACAAATGGCAAATTAGGGTATTCATCAGAGGCGATGCCTTTAAGATTAAAAGAACCTCTGTCACTTTTTATTAAAATATTATCTGAATTGTCGTCAACTTCTAAAGAGACAGGAGTTTCATTAGGTAATTTGTTTACTATTTCAGATAAAAGTTTTGAAGGTATAGTAATAGCTCCACTATTTTTAACAGTTCCATCAAAAGAAGTTTGAATTCCTAAATTAAGGTCAAATCCTGTCACACTA
>QCRA01000032.1 GCA_003212035.1 Prochlorococcus sp. AG-459-D04 | reverse complement strand
AAATGATGACTCTCAGAGATCTTATAAATAAATTACTAGGCAGAGAAACGTCTAGTGCAAATACAGCTAGAGAAAGATTACAACTTGTACTTGCTCATGACAGAGTTGATATGAGTTCCTTAACAACTGATCTTTTAGATAAAATGAGGAAAGAAATTCTTGATGTTGTTGCTAAATATGTTGAAATTGATTTTGAAGAAGTGGCAGTAAGTTTAGAGACTGAAGATAGAATGACTGCATTAGTTGCAAATTTACCAATTAAAAGAACTATTTCAGGAGAAATCAAATTCAAAAAAACTGATAAAAAAGAGAAAGCTAATAAAGATATCAAAAAGTAATAAATTTAAAAAATGCTAAAAAAATACTAATAATTGACCCTACCTAATTGTAAGATGAAGGAGATGCCGGCTTAGCTCAGCGGTAGAGCAGCGCTTTTGTAAAGCGAAGGTCATCAGTTCAAATCTGTTAGCCGGCATTTTGATTTATTTAATTCTTTTCAATATTCTTTGCTGAAAATAAAAAAATTAAACCTACCAATGCAATGACAGGAAACGATCTTATTTCGAGAACATACTCTAAAAAAGATGCAAAGGGTTGAAATATCCAATAATTAAAAAATTGAATTAATAAAACAAAAAATAATAATAAAAACATTAATACAATTCCCTAACTGATACTTCTCCTTCTCTAATCAGCCTCCAATCTCCTCTTTTCTTCCAAAATATAATAGTACTAGCTTTCCCACTTATTTTCCCCCAGGGGATTGGGCCCAAAATTTTTACAGAGGGGAAGTCTAGAGCAATACCTTCAACTGTAATAGATCCTTTAAAACCTGAAATATTTGCACTTGAAGTTAACAATGGGCCTGTTTCTTTCATGAGAGATTGAGCTACATATGAATTTGGAATCCTCAACCCAAGGGTAAGATCGTTGCTTGTGAGCATTGTAGCCTGCTTTTCTGAAGCAGGAATAACCATTGTCAGAGCTCCAGGCCAATATTTTGAAGCTATATTTTGGTAATCTTCTTTAGCTGATTCATGAACATAATCGATTAATTGTTTTCGTTCTGATCCCATAAGAATTAAAGGTTTGTCTCTATCTCTTTTTTTAAACTCATAAATAATGTTTGAAAATTTTGGCAAGCATCCAATTGCAGGTAATGTGTCAGTTGGAAAAATTATAGGTAAACCACTTTTAAGAGTCTTCAATGCGGATTTGCAGTCTACTAAATTCATTTAAATTATGAACCTGTAATAATTTATTTATATCTTCCAATCGTAAACCTTCCAATACCTGAAAGATCTTTCACAATTTCTATTGAAGTAAATTTATTTTTAATCAGTAGTTGTTTTACTTTTTCACCTTGATCAAAATGATTCTCTAAAATTAGCCAGCCCTTCTCTTTTAAAAATAATGGTGCTTTTTGTATTATTTCCCTAATATGTTGCAAGCCATCTTCGCCGCCTAATAAAGCAAGTTTAGGTTCGAAATTTTTAACTTCTTCGGGTAATTTTTCATAAGTGTCTTTAGGAATATATGGCGGGTTTGAAATAGCGAGGTCTAATTTTCCTCTGAAACTTTCAAGAGGTGACCACCAATTTCCACAATAAAATTTCAAATTTGATTGTTTAGAAGAATTTATATAATTTTTAATAGCTATTTCTAATGCATCTTGATTTATATCAGTTGCTACGATTTCGCTAAATGGATAAGCCAATGCCAATGCAATACTTATAGCGCCTGATCCAGTCCCTAATTCAGCAAAAAATAATTTTTCTGACTTCTTTTTAAATATATTGAAGACAATATCAACAATGAGTTCTGTTTCTGGTCTAGGAATGAGTACCTTGTTTGTAACTTTTAATTTTAAGTCTCTCCAAAAAGTTATCCCACAAAGATATTGAATTGGGCAAGATTTCAGTAAATGTTCGTTCCAGATAGTTTCTAAAAATTCTAAGTTTTTTTTTAAATATAAGTTTCCCTCAGGATTTAAAGTTTTTAGGTTTAGATCACTATTAGATATACCGCCTATACAATCAAGTAGAACAGCAAAAGATTGTTGATCGCCTCCTTTAGAAAGTTGCTTTTTTTTCCAAAATAAAAATTCTTCTATAGAAATGCTAAGCATTTATTAAGGTTTTAGCGTTTTGGCCCAAGCCTACCTTTACTAGAGTCTGAGTAAAAGCTTGATTTTTCTCCATCTTGAGTAGAAATAAATAAACCTATTAGGAAAATTGTGGGCACCCCTACAAATAAAAGGCTAGCTACAAATCCAAAGTTAGTTGTTTCCATTTAATTAGTAGTTCTATATTTAGGTAATAAGACTATAGACATATAACTTCGAATAAAGTGGAAAAATAAACAAATTTTATAAACTGATTTACAGTCTTAAACAATTTAGCGAGGTAATTTTTTATTTTCACTAATTTTTTTTAGTTCTTCCAAATTTGAGGGAGGAGATTGTGGTTTTGTTAAAATTACAGAAGAGGATTTTATCAATGTTTGGCAAGCAAGTCGCCAATTTGCTGGTCTGTTTTTAAGTTTTTCTTCTTCAACGGAAGTAAGAGGGCTCAAAGAATTTTTGTTTCCACCCTCAACTGAAATAAAACATGTACTGCATTGTCCAGCCCCTCCGCAATTTCCTAAAATACCTTTCAAGCCATAAAGTTGTAAGTTTTCTTTCATTATCAATTCCCTTAAATTTTCACCAGGATTGCATTGGACTTCTAAATCCTCACGGATAAATCTGATAGTTGCCATTTTTTTAGTTATTTTTCTTATTTTGGCGTTTTACTTTGAGAATTGTGACCAAAATATTAACAGTTTTTAGCTAAAAATTCCTTGTAAAATCAGTCCTGCAAATTGATTTGCCCAATTTTTGCAATAAAATAAATTTATTTACAAAAATCCCTCAAAGACTAAAAAACCCTTACTATCGTGATGTTTAGCTGTTTAAGCAGCATAGTTACTAGAAATTAACCGATGGGATTGCCTTGGTATCGAGTTCACACGGTAGTTATTAATGACCCAGGTCGACTACTCGCTGTGCATCTTATGCATACTGCATTATTAGCTGGCTGGGCCGGCTCTATGGCTCTTTATGAATTAGCCATTTTTGATCCATCTGATGCTGTTCTCAATCCAATGTGGAGACAGGGGATGTACGTTATGCCTTTTATGGCAAGACTTGGTATTACAAGTAGTTGGAACGGATGGGATATTACGGGTGCTACAGGGGTTGATCCTGGATTCTGGAGTTTTGAAGGTGTTGCAGCAGCACACATAGTATTTAGTGGACTATTGATGTTGGCTTCAATATGGCACTGGACCTACTGGGATTTGGATCTATGGGAAGATTCAAGAACTGGTGAGCCAGCTCTTGATTTACCAAGAATATTTGGAATTCATCTTCTCCTGGCTGGTCTTACATGTTTTGGTTTTGGAGCTTTTCATTGTGCAAACGTTGGGATTTGGGTTTCTGATCCTTATGGTTTAAGCGGTCACGTAGAGCCTGTAGCCCCTTCCTGGGGCGTAGAAGGGTTTAACCCCTTCAATCCAGGAGGAATTGTTGCTAATCATATTGCTGCTGGACTTATGGGGATTATTGGGGGTATTTTTCACATTACAAATAGACCTGGAGAAAGACTTTATAGAGCATTAAAACTTGGAAGCCTTGAAGGAGTTTTAGCAAGTGCTCTAGCTGCTGTTTTATTTGTTTCTTTCGTTGTAGCAGGAACAATGTGGTACGGTTCAGCGACAACCCCAGTCGAATTATTTGGTCCTACCAGATATCAATGGGATTCAGGCTATTTTAAAACTGAAATCAATAGAAGGGTTCAAGCTGCTATAGATGATGGTGCCACTAAAGAAGAGGCATATGCGTCGATTCCAGAGAAATTAGCCTTCTATGATTATGTTGGAAATAGTCCTGCAAAAGGTGGTCTATTCAGAGTTGGAGCTCTCGTTAATGGTGATGGTTTGCCAACTGGTTGGCAAGGTCATATTGCTTTTCAAGACAAAGAAGGTAACGAATTAGAAGTTAGAAGAATACCTAATTTCTTTGAAAACTTTCCTGTCATCCTTGAAGACAAAGAAGGTAATGTAAGAGCAGATATTCCATTTAGAAGAGCTGAAGCAAAGTATTCATTTGAACAGACTGGAATTACAGCAACTATCTATGGAGGAGATCTCAATGGTCAAACATTTACTGATCCCGCAGTAGTTAAAAGATTAGCTAGAAAGGCTCAACTTGGCGAAGCATTCAAGTTTGACAGAGAGACTTATAAATCCGATGGTGTATTTAGAAGCTCACCAAGAGCTTGGTTTACATATGCACATTTATGTTTCGGATTGCTATTCTTATTTGGCCACTGGTGGCACGCTTCAAGAACTCTTTACAGAAATTCTTTTGCTGGTATTGATGCTGAGATTGGCGACCAAGTTGAATTTGGTTTATTCAAGAAGCTTGGTGACGAAACCACAAGAAGAATCCCAGGAAGGGTTTAAACTAAACTTTATTACTTAATCTTATGGAAGCTTTCGCTTACGTTCTTATTTTAACTCTCGCAGTTGTAACCTTATTCTTTGCTGTCGCCTTTAGAGATCCCCCTAAATTCGATAGAAAGTGAACTAAGAAAAAAAACCTCTTTAACAAGAGGTTTTTTTTTACTTTTCATAATTAAGATATTACTCTACTATTAGAGTTGAAGTGTCGTTTATTTCACCACATGCAGTGTCCAACCTGTCAAAACACAGATAGCAGAGTTTTGGAATCAAGATCTGCTGATAGCGGCAAAAGTGTTCGAAGAAGAAGAGAGTGCTTAAATTGCAGCTTTAGATTTACAACTTATGAAAGAGTGGAATCAATGCCAGTTTCAGTTATAAAAAAAGATGGTGGCAGAGAATTATTTGATAAACAAAAACTATTTACTGGTATATCGAGAGCTTGCGAAAAGACTAACTTCAGTAGTGAAGCAATTATTAATTTCGTAGATGGAATTGAATCACAAATCTTTCAAGACTCTAATAAAGATATTAAATCTTCACATATCGGAGAATTAATACTTAAAAATCTTAGGAAAGAAAACGAAGTCGCTTATATAAGATACGCATCAGTTTATAGAAAATTTAATGGGGTAAAAGATTTTATTTCTACTCTTGAATCTCTAAAAGGAAGTTCAAAAAACCAATTAGCTTCAATTTCATAAAATTCAGCATCTTAAAGTGTAGAATACTTATCACAAATGTTTTTTGCTATTAGTTTGCAGGCTAGTAGCATTCCTTTCTAACTACCTCAGGTAGTCTGCATTACAACTAATGAACGAAAATTCTTCCCAAACTATTAAAGAACTTTCTGAGGATCAAGAAATTAAAAATTCGTCTGAGTTAGTTAATAATTCAGCATCCCAAAATGAGGACAATTTATCATTCGAGAAGAGCGATATACCTTCAGCAGATTCTTCCTCTAGCAGAACCATTACGGATTTTGACAACGCAGGATTCACCCAAGAAGAATTTGCATCACTTCTAGGTAAGTATGACTATAACTTCAAACCTGGCGATCTAGTTAAAGGTACCGTTTTTGCTTTAGAGCCCAAAGGGGCCATGATAGATATAGGGGCAAAAACAGCCGCTTTTATGCCTGTTCAGGAGGTTTCAATAAATAGAGTTGAAGGACTTAATGATGTTTTACAACCTTCAGAAAGTAGAGAATTTTTCATAATGAGTGAAGAAAATGAAGATGGCCAATTAGCCCTCTCCATTAGAAGAATTGAATATCAAAGAGCATGGGAAAGAGTTAGACAACTCCAAAAAGAAGATGCCACCATATATTCTGAAGTTTTTGCAACAAACAGAGGTGGAGCTCTTGTGAGGGTTGAAGGCTTGAGAGGTTTTATCCCAGGCTCACACATAAGTGCTAGAAGAATTAAAGATGACTTAGAAGGTGAACATTTGCCTTTAAAATTTCTAGAAGTTGATGAAGAGAGAAATAGATTAGTACTTAGTCATAGAAGAGCTTTGGTTGAGAAAAAAATGAACAGACTCGAGGTGGGAGAAGTTGTTGTTGGTTCTGTAAAAGGTATTAAACCTTATGGAGCCTTTATTGATATTGGTGGAGTTAGTGGTCTCTTGCACATTTCTGAGATTAGTCATGAACATATTGAGACTCCTCATAATGTTTTAAATGTGAATGACCAAATGAAAGTAATGATAATTGACCTTGATTCAGAAAGAGGACGAATTTCATTATCTACTAAAGCACTTGAACCTGAACCAGGCGATATGTTAACCGACCCTCAAAAAGTTTTTAATAAAGCTGAAGAAATGGCTGCAAAATATAAACAAATGTTATTCGAACAAACTGACGATAATGAAGCGATCCAATCAGCTTCAGCTGAAACAGTATAGATTAACTTATTTATTTTGTGAAAAAATAACTGAACCTAAGCCATATTCTTCTTGTAGAAGTTTTTTAAATTTACAATAATTGATTTGTAACGATAGTCTAATTTAGGATAAAGTCTAATTTTAAAATTATTTGTTAATGAGTGACTTCATTTTCACTTCAGAATCAGTTACTGAGGGGCATCCTGACAAAATATGTGATCAAATTAGCGATGCTGTTTTAGACGCTTTATTGACAGAAGATCCAGAAAGCAGAGTTGCATGCGAAACTGTTGTTAATACTGGTCTTTGTCTACTTACTGGAGAAATAACTTCAAAAGCAAAAGTCGATTACATAAAACTTGTTAGAAATGTAATTAAAGAAATTGGATATGAAGACTATAGAGCAGGTGGTTTTGATGCAAATAGTTGTGCAGTCTTAGTAGCACTTGACGAGCAATCACCAGATATTTCACAAGGAGTAAACGACGCAGATGATGTTAACGATGATTTGGAAGACAATACCGGAGCTGGTGACCAAGGCATAATGTTCGGCTATGCATGCGATGAGACGCCTGAATTAATGCCCTTACCGATTAGCTTGGCACATAGATTAGCAATTCAACTTGCAAAAGTGAGGCATAAAGAAATACTTAATTATCTACTCCCTGATGGTAAAACTCAAGTAAGCATTGATTACGAAAAAGGTTTACCAGTCTCTATTAATACGATCCTAATTTCAACTCAACATAATCCTGAAATTGAAGGAATAACAAATGAGGAGGAAATTCGTCAAAGAATAAAAGAAGATTTGTGGAAGCATGTTGTAATTCCTGCTACTGAAGATTTAGAAATCAAACCAAGCATCAGCAAAACAAGATTTTTAGTAAACCCCACTGGAAAATTTGTCGTAGGAGGGCCTCAAGGAGATGCGGGGCTAACTGGTAGAAAAATTATTGTGGATACTTATGGTGGATATGCAAGACACGGAGGAGGGGCATTTTCTGGGAAAGATCCCACAAAAGTAGATAGATCTGCCGCTTATGCAGCACGTTATGTAGCTAAAAGCATAGTTAAGGCAAAATTGGCAAAAAAAGCAGAAGTACAATTAAGTTATGCAATTGGAGTAGCAAAACCAATTTCCATTCTCGTGGAAACTTTTGATACAGGTGTTATTTCACAAGCTAATTTGACGGAGCTAATTAAAGAGCACTTTGATTTAAGACCCGCAGCAATAATAAAAGAATTTAACTTAAGAAATCTACCCAAAAAAATGGGGGGCAAATTTTTTAGAAAGACTGCATCCTATGGACATTTTGGCAGAAGAGATCTTGAGCTCCCATGGGAAAATGTAGAAGAAAAAGCAGCCCAATTAGCAGAAGCTTCCAAGATCTTTAAATAAAATATTTTTCCATGCCTGAAAATTTTTGTGGAGGTTTAGACTTTGGAACAAGTGGGGCAAGAATATCAATAATTAATTTTCATAAGAAATTAGTATATTCAAATTCAGTACCTTATACATACAGCTTTAAAAATCCAAATTCTTGGATCAATTCTTGTGAGAATCTCCTAGCTAGCTTACCTATTGAGGTGAAAATAAACCTTAATAAATTGGCTATCTCAGGCACCTCAGGAACTTTAATAGCCACAAATTTGCAAGGAGAGCCGCTAGGAGAAGCAATACCTTATGACCAAGCATGCAGTGAAAATAAGATCCTTCTTGAATCCTTAACTTCTGGAGAAGATCATCTGCAAACTCCATACAGTAGTCTTGCGAAAGCATTAAAACTAATTAATAAATATGGGACAAATATACTCTTACGTCATCAATCTGACTGGATCAGTGGTTGGTTTCTAAAAGATTGGACCCATGGAGAAGAAGGTAATAATCTAAAACTTGGTTGGGATCTAAAAAAAGAATCATGGCCAAAAAGCTATCTCAATACTTCATGGCAAAAATGCTTACCGCAAATAATAAAAAGTGGGAAAATTATTGGACAAGTGAATTTTGATTTAGCAGAGAGATTTAACTTGAATAAAAAATTAATATTAATCTCAGGAACCACTGACTCTAATGCAGGTTTAATAGCTGCAGGGTTAGTTAAAGATAATGGTCTCACAGTTTTAGGAACAACTATTGTAGTTAAAAAAATTATTGATAACCCTGTAAAAAAACAAGGAATTACAATTCATAGAGTAAACGGCGATTGGATATGTGGAGGAGCATCAAATTCAGGCTGCGGTATCTTGTCTCAGTTCTTTTCTGATTTAGAAATAAAGGAACTCAGCCGACAAATTAATCCATCGAAAAATACTTCTTTAAATCTTTTACCTCTTAATAGTAAAGGAGAGAGATTTCCTGTTAATAATTCTAATTTAGAGCCGATACTTGATCCAAGACCAGTAAGCGACGCACTTTATTTACATGCATTATTTGAGGGGCTAGCCAAGATCGAATTAAAAGGATGGGAAAGGCTAGGCGAACTAACAGGTTCACTTCCAAAAAAAATTATTACTATTGGTGGAGGGTCAAAAAACCCACAATGGAGGAAAATAAGAGAAAAAATTATCAATATACCAATAGTTTCATGTAAAAAAACTACTTCATTTGGTACTGCCTTATTAGCGATTAATGCAAAATAATAGTTTTTGGGGATATTTGATGAAGATATAAAATTTTTAATGAAAAGGGTTTCACAAACTACACATCGTAATTTAAAGTAGATAGGTTAGAGCCGGGATAGCTCAGTTGGTAGAGCAGGCGACTGAAAATCGCCGTGTCCCCAGTTCAAATCTGGGTCCTGGCACCTTTAAAACCCCGTCATAGACGGGGTTTTATATTTTCTAGGCATTTAGAAACTTTATTTTTTATTTTATTTTTACAACTCGGAATTTTTAGTTTTTAACTCTGCAGACTTGACCAATCAAACCCAGAATCAATTCATCTCCATTTGGATCTTGCCAATCAGCAAAATCATTGAAATTACTACTTACTTCATCAATAGAGACATCGACGTCTCTAAATGATTTTTCAAAACAATTTATATCCATTGTATAAAGAATATCCTTTGTAATTTCACTTTTTGTTTTGGGGATAAATTTACTCAATACTCTTACAGAGCCGTCCTCATTCCTTTTTATACTTTGTCGATCCCATAACTGTTCTCCATATTCACTTTTAGGGACTCCAACCCATTCATGAGGCAAAGCATTTGATTGTTTTATTGAAATGCAAAAGAAAAAGATTATCGAAATGACTGAACAAACGATATTTCTAAAAAATATTGAATTAACTTTTTTGTCAAAATCAACCATAACTAATACTGAAATCCCAAAATCTTTTATTAAAGTAAATACAAGATTAAAAATTTGTAAAAATCTTTATTGAATAGTATTTCTATTATAGATAGAATCGAATATTAAAATTAAGAATTTACTTCCAGTAAATTTATTAGAAAAAAAATGAATAAAATACACAAATTTCTCTCGGTAGTTTTTTTTATAGCAATATTTATCGTATTGATTTATTTAATCCAAAATTATGGGATTGAACCTCTTAGGAACAAAATTGAAAGTATGGGTATTTGGGCTCCCTTTGGAATATTCATACTTAGAGGAGTAAGTATTATTTTACCTGCTCTTCCAAGTTCAGCTTATTCTCTGTTAGCAGGTTCTTTACTAGGATTTCAAAAAGGTTATATGACAATAATCTTTTCTGATATCCTATTTTGCCAAGCTGCTTTCTTTATTGCAAGAAATTATGGTCGGGTTCCTGTACGTAATTTGGTAGGCCAAAAAGCAATGCAAAAGATTGAAAGTTTTAATCAAAACCAGCTAGAAGAAAATTTCTTTCTTATGACAGGTCTTCTAATGACTGGCCTTTTTGATTTTCTGAGCTATGCAATTGGTATTGGAGGAACTCGCTGGAAAATATTTACTCCTGCATTATTAATAAGTCTTCTAATCAGTGACTCTATACTTGTAGCAGTAGGAGCTGGAGTTAGCCAGGGAGCAGGATTATTTCTAGGGATTGCTCTATTGGGAATGTTTGCTTTAGCGACTATTTCAGGATTAGCAAAAAATAAAATGCCTAAATAATAAAAACAGTTGATAATTCTGCAATCAAAGGAGAAAAATATGACATTTTCGCAAACAATAACTATATAAATAATGATGCATGCAAGAATAGAAATCGATTAATTTTTAAAGTTATTAGATGACTCCATTTAGACCAACTTCATATAATCGCCCTGGAGAACAAATATCAACTACTCCTTCTGGATTAAAAGTAACTTCTGCAAAGAGATTAATGGTGGATTCAATGGTAAGAATGATTCAAAAAGCAGAAAATCATTCCGTAGAAGATAAACTTGACGAAGAATCTAACAATAATTAATCAATTCATTGATAAAAGTATAGGAGAGTGGAAATCTATTAGAAGTACTCACACTCTTGCTTTTCAGGAATTTGAAAACTCAACTAGTAAAATATCTATAAAAAATATCAACAAACAAAATAAAAAAGTCGTTGAAATTTTTAAAAATCATAAATTTAGTTTAAACCTAGAGAGCATATCCATTGCTATAAACTGGCAAGCTATTAGTGATTGGGGCAATGATGATATCAGTGAGGGAGATGAAACTATTCTGATTTTTTTACCCAAAGATGAAAATTCAGGATTTGTTTTAAGAAATAAAGGTTATACAGAAGCCTTTATTTCATCATCCAATTATTTTGTTGATGAACAAAATAATTTACACATTAAAACTATTTATAAATCAACAGTTTCCGAAGAAAGAATTTCCTTTTTATCGACTCATGTAAGATCCAGATTTTCTACTATTAGAAATCTGGGAAATAACTCAGTTATACAGACGTCCCATACTTCAGAGATAAGGAATTTAGCTAGTTTAAAAGATTAATTATCCTTTCAAATTGAAACTCTGTTTCAGATATTAATTTAGGAAGAAAGCCTTTGTTTCCACGCATATTATTAACTGTTGAATTCAAATCAGAGATAGTTGCATCTCTCATTAATTCAAAAACCCTTCTTGCATTTCTTAAAGGTACCCCAAGAGCAAGATAAGTATTTTTAAGATCCTTCAAACAACTTTTTTCTAAAACTGATTCGTCATTAGAAATTAAAAGATAAGCAACAATCCTTAGGATTATTTCTCCATCTCTTAAACAAACGGACATCTTGTTAGTTGTATTTAAAGATATTTTTGAATTAAGTGAATCTTGATTTTCGCAAATCATTGCAGTCACAGCGTCTGCTGCGATTGCATGTGAACCATTGGTTATTGAGGTTATTGCATCTAATCTTGAGTTTGCACTATTAATAAATTCTTTTATATTGCTTAAATCATTTAATTTCTTTTCGGCTGACAATAGTTGATTATTCTTTGAAACTGACATTCCTGAAGTAAAAATTTAAAGACCGATCTTAAGAATAATACAAAGCTA
Source organism: Prochlorococcus sp. AG-459-D04 (assembly GCA_003212035.1). Taxonomy (GTDB): domain Bacteria; phylum Cyanobacteriota; class Cyanobacteriia; order PCC-6307; family Cyanobiaceae; genus Prochlorococcus_A. Next base: position 1,147 of record QCRA01000032.1, on the reverse strand, counting down.
GTAAAAACAATACAATTTCAAACTTAACGCAACGCTTCTTAATTAATAACTTCATTCCAAAGTGATAGTTGAAATAATTCAAATAAAAAATTTTTTTCCGCTAATATAAAAAGACGTCTTAATAAAGTTTTGGATCAACAGGATTTAAAATTATCAAAGAAACTTATTTCCTCATACAAAAAGAGATTGGAAAAAGAAATTCTAGACAGAAGTATGAAATTAAAGATGCCTCAAAATAAATTTGAAGAAATAATTAATAACAATAACGAACTTATAAATTTAAAAAAAGCGTTAGAAGATCTAGAAACGGAATCTGAATCTCACAGTAAAGTCTGATTTTTGAAAAACCCTTCTAAAAGTGTCTCAAACCAACAATTTTCTTTTTAAGTCCCTAAACAATCAACAACTTCAAGCAGTCAAACATGTTTTTGGGCCACTATTAGTTGTAGCAGGTGCAGGTAGCGGAAAAACTAAGGCTCTTACTCACAGAATTGCAAATCTTATTGAGGGTAACTCTATAGATCCCTATAACATTCTCGCAGTCACTTTCACTAACAAAGCTGCTAAGGAAATGAAAGCAAGATTAGAGGTTCTTCTAGCCCAAGAATTAGCTTTTAATCAATTTGGTCAGCCTTGGACAACTCTCAAAGAAATTGATCAAAATCAATTAAGAACAAACGTTCACCAAGAGAGGCTTCAGAACCTTTGGATAGGTACTTTCCATTCTTTATTTTCAAGACTTCTGAGATACGATATTGAAAAATATACTGATCCAGAAGGCCTAAAATGGACAAGACAATTTTCAATTTACGATGAAACAGATTCTCAAACATTAGTAAAAGAAATTATCAGTCAAGATATGAATCTTGACCCAAAAAGATATGATCCCAAAAAGATTAAAAGATTAATAAGTAATGCTAAAAATCAATGCTTAACTTCTAATGATCTTTTAGAAAAAGCAGATAATAATTTTGATAAAACAGTTGCTGAAGCCTACAAAAAATATAGGATTTCGCTCTCAAAAAATAATTCTTTAGACTTTGATGATCTTCTACTTTTGCCTGTTTTCTTATTAAGGCAAAATGATATAGTCAGAGATTACTGGCACAAAAGATTTAAACATATTTTAGTTGACGAATATCAAGAT
>QCRA01000031.1 GCA_003212035.1 Prochlorococcus sp. AG-459-D04 | reverse complement strand
AATTTATATAACTTGAGAAGCCTATCCCTCCAAAACTTTCAACCCCACTAAAAAAGTATTTTGGACTAACATTAAAGGCTAACCAATTGTTGACTCTAAAAGTATTTATAAATTCTGAGAAAACATAACCTTGATTAGTATCATTATTTCTTCCGACTGATGATCTTAGTGAAACCCAAAAAAGGTCATTTTTTTGTGGGCTAAATAATAATAGTTTTCCTCCCAACCTGAAGTTGAAATTGTTATCACTTAAATAAGTTGAATATAAATTTGAGTTCTTATCTCCTCCAAAATTTAATCCATCAAAACTACCTATATTTAGAAGCTCAACTTGGAAAATATTTGATAAAGAATATCCATAAAAACCAAACAAATTTCCTCCCTCATCATAATTTATGTTAACTTGTGAGGTTCCAGCTTTTGGAATTAAGGCATTATTGACAGTAATCCCTCCATTACTTATTGATTTATCTCTTTCATTTAGTGCAGTAAGGTTTGTATCATTTCCGTAAGGATTGTAAGTGATGTTAGCAGAGTAGAGCGGTATATTATCTGATGGGATAGTTAATAATCCAGTAGATGGAGTATTCCCAAATGAGTTCGTTATTTTCCCTTCAATTCCAATCTTAGGATTAATATCCCATCCCAAACCAATGCTATAAATAGGCTTTCTGGCATAGTTTAGATCGCTATCAAAATAATTATTACCTGGACCTAAAGGAGTCGTATATGAGAAAAGAAGATTAAGATCTTCCGTTGCATCAAAGACAAGACCAGATCCAATATAGAAATTATTACCATACGTATTTTTTCCAATTCCTTTTGGACCTAACTTTTCAGGCAAGAATGTCACCCCCGGGATAATTAAAGCAGAAAAATTTTTATTAAATTTTTTTGATATTGGCAAGGATAATGATCCAATCAAATTATCAAATCTATCTCTACCGTATGAACTATCTTTTTGATTAAAAATACTTTTAGAGTTTTTAGATCCACTAGCTTGCCTCCAATACTCAATTGTGGGTATTAAAGACATCCCAAAGCCATTTACATTGTCATTTAATAATTCTTTCTTAAATGAAAAAGCATAGTTTTGCCAATGATAATTTACTTTTTGTCCATCAATCAAATTGTATAAATCATCGTCAGCCTCTGAAAAATAAATGGTCATTAAAGAAGAATCTGAAATCCCATAATCTAATAAAAATGAAGGATTTTGTTGGCCGGTCCCGCCTGCTGCGCCTCCATCAAAAGATGATTTCCACCTAATTGAAGTTTGAAAATTACTATATTCAAGGAAATTATTGAGAGGTAAATAAGGTTCAATTTCAGTAATAGAAGAACCTGATTTTTTTAAGAATTCAGATTTTTTCTCTTCTTTTGATGAATTAGTCCTTTTTATAATTGAACTTTGTTGTTTTTTATTTTCAAAATAAGACTCATCATCTTTGTAGGATTTCCAGATAATCCTTTTAAATGGTTTAGATTTATTTTCCTCTATCTTTTCCCAATTAATCGAATTTAATTGCGACGAATCAACTTTTCCTTTTTCTGCAAATGCATCAATAAAGTTTAATAATTGACTAATCAGAAATAGATAAAATATTAACCTCATTTATAAACTTCTTATATTTTCAAAATAACATTTTCATTATAAATAAAGGAAACAAAATTAATCAATCTCAAAGTTTCTGAGAAAATCATTACATTAATATTAAAAACATTTTCTACTTTTGCCATTATTTAAGGTGATGCTTTATTCAGATTTAATATTACTCAATCTTTCATCGTTACTGGGTAAGATTCGATAGGGTGGTCGTAAATAAGTCTTATATGGTATTACCTTCACCCCAAATTGCGATTGGACTACTGCTTATAAGTATTGGAATAGTAGTTACTTTCGATATCAAAATTGATCAGTTTAAAAGTAAATAATTAAAAAAAGTTTGATATCTGGGTGAATATCTATATTAATTTGATCAATAAATAATTATCTTATTTAGATCAAGAATAAAAAACACCCTGCAATAAATCCACTTAAATGACCTAACAAACTTACTCCTGGCAAAAATGAGAAAATCAAACCTATGAGGCATATTGTCTTTGACATTTTTTGCACTTCGTAATTGGATTTTAAACCAATTTTTTTGCCTAAAAAGTGACTCTTTCCATAAAAAGAGGTTAAGAGTAAGAATCCAAATAAAGCATAAATTATTCCACTAAATCCTAAAGCAGCATAGTTGGTATAGAAATTAAGAAAGTACGATAAAATCTTTTCGTAAACCCAGATAATAAAAAAATTCAAAAAAGAACAAATTAAAATAAATTTCATATAAAAAAATTTGCTTTCGATTCCAAGTCTCATCAAAAAATATCTAGTAATGATTATTCCACCAATATTTGATAATAAATGATTTAAATCTGCATGAACTAGAATTGATGTAAAAATCCTGTAAGGTTGATCATTAATTAATCTTGGTACGTAGTAAAAATATTCTTTATCAATAACTCCAATTAAATCAGTAAAAATAAAAACTGAAATTAAAAAAAATCCTGTTATTAGATACTGCAAATCATATTTAGATATTGAATTATTAATAGACATATTTTCTTTAATTTTATACTAAAAGAACATTTAGTTACTTAGAAGAAAAGACCCTCAAAAGGGTCTTTTTAAAATCTTGAATTTATATTAGCTTTAGTAAAGTTTGCAATGAGAACTTGTTGGGTGTTCTATGCATTCGTTTTCCCAATAAACTTGTCTATGATCTTTAGGTAGTTGATAATTAAAATCATGCATTCTCCAAATATCTGAAGTTGCATTTCTAAGGGCAGTGAATGGTGTGGTAAGTCTCATAAGGCCTCCTTTATATCTATTACTTAATTATCCTCCTATTTAATTGAATTTAATAGAGTATTAATACCAGAGTATTAGTGCTTTGTTGTTGTGGTGACTATCTTTTATATTCAATTTGAGTAGAAATAATTCAAGATTCAAAAGCACTTTATCGACTTTGTGGATAGCGAGGTGCATGAGACTGGAAGACGGCAAAAAAATGCCCTCTTATATTTTTTCAATTTTATTAGTACTTTTTGTTAAAGGAATAGACTTATAAGGTAAAACATACTATTTCTTATTCAAAAGATAATGATTAAAATCTCTTTTGATGGGTTCAAAAAGTATGCAGGTAAAGTATGAGCACTAAATGGGATGACAAATCCTGGCAGAAAGATTTCTTAAACATGAAGTCACATTCCCCTTCAGATGCAAAACTCTTAATGGGTGGAGTCAAAGGATTGAAAGATGCTTGGCGTTTAGGTGTTCTTCATGTTGAATACGAAAGATTGAAGAAAGCACAAGAGCAGCAACAGCAATGAAAGAAGAAATAGACTGGAAAAATGAATTACTGGAAAGTAAGAAGTTCAATAATCAATTTTCAAAGAATATATTAGAAAATGGTGCAAAGAATTATATGCAAGGAATCTATATGGGTTATATGTACCATAGATGGAAAAAGATTAGAGAGAAATCTATACCATAAGCATTACCATAAGTATCCACTACATCCCAAAAATAACTCCACTACAGGTTTCTTTTCCACTACAGGTTAAGAGGTAATTCTCCTACTTCACCCCAAGTCGACATGGTATTTCTTTCTACTACATGGGGAATTTTCCACTACATTCATTTAAAAATAAACTACATTTATCCACTACATTTTGATGGCGTTTATAACCTTAATTTCAAAATGACAATATCAACCTTTAAATCTATATTTAATCAACTATCCCTTATTTGCACAGATTTTAGAAGATTAATTACCACACAAAAAGGTATAAGAATCTAAGATTTTACGGAGAGGGTGGGATTCGAACCCACGAATAGTTTCCTATTAAACGATTTCGAGTCGTTCGCTTTCGACCACTCAGCCACCTCTCCGCCTGTTTATAAGTATGCACATAATAAAAAGAAAATTATAACCTTTATAATTATCTTAATTTTTAATTCCAACCTGCATCTTTCATAAATTTAATAGCTTGAGAATTTTTTTCTCCAAGATCTTCTACTTTTACACTATCAGGTATAAATTCTCCAAAGTTCTTTACTATTTCATTTTGATTAACCTCCTTCAAAGGATGTTCAAACGTTGGAGAAGCTAAACCTTTACTTCCTTCCGGAGATGCTAGGAATTCTAGCAACTTAATAGCTTCATTTTTGTTTGTTGCATATTTTGCAACACCTCCGGCGCTAATATTTACGTGCGCAGGGATAGGTGTAATAACCTTGGTTTTTTTCGCATATAGAGCATCTCTTCTTCCATTAACACCCGCTAACATCCTTGCAACATAATAATGATTAACAATTCCTACTCCACATTTTTTCTTGGAAACTGCTCTAATTATTGAAATATCCCCTGGGAAGAATGGTTGGGAAACATTTGAAATCATTCCGCTTAACCAAGCTTTAGTTTCTGATTCACCTTTGTTAATTATTTGGTTGGCAACTAAAGATTGATTATATGGACTTTTTCTATTTCTTAAACATACTTTCCCTTTTAAAGAGGGATCCGCCAAATCAGTATAATCATTGATTTTGCTAACATCTACCACTTTTGGATTGGCTATCATTACTCTAACTCTTCTTGTTAATGCGTACCATTCCTTATTTGGATCTTTCAAGCCTACTGGAACATCATTTTCTAAATTAGAAGATACTATTGGTTGAAGTAATCCAGCTTTGGCTGCATTAGTAATTCTTGCAGCATCAACTAGCAATATTAAATCTGCTTGCGAATTTTTCCCTTCTCGTTTTAATCTTTCTATTAAAGATATTCCTGCTGCTTCTATAAGCCTAACTTTAATTCCTGTTTCTTCTGCAAATTTTTTATAGATAATTCTATCAGTGTTGTAATGTCTACCCGAATAAACTTTGACTTCTTTTTCTGTTGAATTAGCGGGTATATTAACGTCTAGCAAAAATGTACATGATAGTGCTGTAAAAAATAGTTTTTTGAGTTTTTGCACTTTTTGAAATTAGTATCTATGGTTACTTTATACCTATCAAAACTGTTAAAACTCCAAAAGCGATCTTCTATACATAAAGATGTATCATTTTTTATAATGCATATGAATTATTTAACTCAACAGTTATTGAATGCTGAAGAAATCAACCTAATAAAAAAAGAATTAGAGGATGAAACTCAAAATTGGGAAGATGGGAGGAAAACTGCTGGCAGCCACGCCTCAATCGTAAAAAATAATTTGCAATTAAATAGAAATTCTGAAGTGTCAAAAAAGTTCTCACAATTTGTTAATAAAAAGATCCTTTCCAGCCAATTAATAAAAAGTTTTTCTTTCCCAAAAAGAATCCATGGAATAATGTTTACAAAGTCTTCAAAAAATATGCATTATGGGAGACATATTGACAATCCATACATGTCTTCAGGTAGATCAGATTTATCATTTACTCTCTCACTAACAAATAAAGATTTTTATGAAGGTGGGGAATTAATTATTGAAACAATGAATTCAGAAGAGAAATTCAAGTTAAATGCTGGAGAGATTATTTTATATCCAAGTTCTTACTTACATTCGGTAAGCGAAGTAAATAATGGTGAAAGATTAGTATGCGTGGGTTGGATAGAAAGTTATGTTAGATCAATCGAAGAGAGGGAATATTTATTTGATTTAGACGCAGGTGCAAGAAGTTTGCTGGCAAAGCATGGCAGATCTGATGAACTTGATCTTATTTTTAAATCTTATTCAAATCTCTTAAGAGTTTTGGGAGATTAAAAAGAATCATTTTATACAACAAAAAGAATATAAATTTGAAATTGATTAATATATAAAAAACATATTTAACGAATGTCAAAAAGAAGTTCAATTGCAATTTTTATCGCAGCCACAAGCGCGTTAGCTATTTCAACGGCAGATAGTAATTCAGTTAAATCAGGTGAAAACAATTTAGGTGGATTAAAGGAATGGAATACTGATATGGCTTTAGATGCAGATTTCAAATTAGATGCAGAAGCTCAAAAAATAGCTGATGAAGCTGCCAAGTCAAGTGCATGTGTGCCGGTGGGAGAAGGGGAAAACTGCTGGTAAAAAAAACTAAAAGTTTTTAAAATATAAAACAACCCAAAAAAAAAACACCCTTACGGGTGTTTTTTTATTTGTTCACTATATTTAGAATTTAAATGTAGTTTGAACGAGTGCTCCAAAAATGTCACCACCTGCCGATCCGTTTCTATCAGTTCCTCCAAAAACGGTAGGAGTAACACTTACAGAATCATTGAGCTTATAAGAATAATACAATTCATATGCAAATGGGTCAGTAGTCTCATCCTCATTAGTTGTAGGCTGGCCAAAAGCTACCCCAATTTTATCGTCAGCTTGAAAAGTATCCTGCCAGGTTAGTCCTGCGAACCAAGCATCAGAAGAATCTGACGCAGCGGGAGCTCCATCATATGTTGTTGAGTCATATCCCAAAGATATAGAAGGAGTAGCTGAACCTGTTTCAAGTGGACGCCACCAACCTCTTAGACCTACAGACGAGAAATTACCTGAAGATGAGCTTGGACCATGATTTACTGAATGGTAGTAATCATCGCCCCAACCATTATATTTCTGGTTTACCAGTACAGAAGCTGACCACTGAGATTTTGTATAACCAACCTGAGTTGCCCAACTTGTTTTAGATTCGTTGGTTAAAAGACCAGTGCTACCATTTGTAGTTGTGGATTTTGTACCAACGTTTGAACTAATTGCGAATCCATTATCTGCTTTGTAAGCCCAACCAGCACCAGTATCAGTACTTGCACCATACGCCTCACCATTACCTCCAAGACTAAATTGTTTGGTTATTGGCTTATAAATTGAAGGGGCAGTTCCATGCATGTAATAGTTTTCAATCTTTGGACCTACCCATACAGTATTGTTATCACCAACAGGGAATTCGTACCAAATCTTATCAACTGTTAAAGATCCGGAATTTTTACCTACAGAACCTAGATAACCACCGTAAGTTTTGTCAGTCATAAAGCTGTCATGGTTACCAGTTTTAATTCTGATGTAGAGATTATCGTCACCTGTAAAACTAGTATTTAGATTTGCAGTATAAGAATACCCAAAGTGAGTTGCTTCAGTTTTTGTTTCTGAATCTAAAGAATAATCAACAGCGCCAATGTCAAAGATTACCTTTTGATCCATTGTTGTTGTGTCTGAGAAGCCACCGGCTTCAAATTTATTTTGTTTAACTTCAAGGCCATCAACACGACCTTTTAAGATAGCTAAATCTTCACTAACTTCGTTAATGAATGTTTTACTGTCAAGTCTCGAAGATTTTGATTTTGATTGGCTACTTGCGTAGCTGCTCATTTCTTCAATATTGACAACATCGGAAGCTTGAGCAGCAACTGGAGCTAATAAGCTCAAAGATGCTCCTGCTACCAACATTTGTTGGAAGAGTTTCATTTTACCTCACACTAAAGTAGCCCAAAAGAATTTGGGTATCTACACTGTATCGGGCATAACAAAAAAGGAAAGAAAAATAAGTTTCAAGGTGTTGTAACTTTTGATACAATAATTTTTCTTTTAAAACTTTTGTAAATTATTTATCTAATAATGGATAATCTAGAGATTCTCTTTCTTCTACCCATGCTGATGCAACTTCTCTTGCTGATTTTCGAATCTTTTCAATATATTGAGCACGATCTGTGACTGAAATAACGCCCCTTGCATCAAGAAGATTAAATGTATGACTACTTTTCAAAACATAATCAAGGGCAGGATAAGTTAATTTCTTTTCGATTAAGTTATTTGCCTCAGCTTGGTAAATTTCAAATAATTTTCTGAGATTTTCAGGATTAGATTCAGTGAAATTATAAGAGCATTGACTTTTTTCAAATTGAAGCCAAATATCGCTATATTTCAAATTTTTGTTCCAATTTAAGTCCCAGATACTCTCCTTATCCTGCAAAAACATTGCAATCCTCTCTAATCCATAAGTGATTTCAACTGGGATTGGATTACAATCTATTCCGCCGCATTGTTGGAAATAAGTAAATTGAGTAACTTCCATTCCGTCCAACCAAACTTCCCAACCTACACCCCAAGCTCCAAGAGTTGGAGACTCCCAATTATCTTCCACAAATCTTATATCATGATTTCTAGGATTAACTCCAAGAGATTCTAGAGATGTCAAATATTTTTCTTGGATTCCTCCCGGTGAAGGTTTAATAATTACTTGATATTGAAAGTAATGTTGCGCCCTATTTGGATTATCACCAAAACGCCCATCTGTTGGTCTTCTACATGGCTCCGCATATGCTACATTCCAAGGCTCTGGTCCAATAGCCCTCAAAAAAGTATGTGGATTCATTGTTCCAGCACCCTTTTCGGTATCATATGGCTGCATAATTAAACAACCTTCTTCCGACCAAAAATTATTTAAATTTTGAATTATATCCTGAAAAAACATTTAATTAAATATAGTGGGAAAATTTAGATCAATGCCACTAGACATAATAACAAAGCTTTAAAGTAAAAAAGCTTTCATAAAATAGATCCTTGATAAAAATAAAAGAGGAATCAATTATGTAAAAAAATCTAATGGCAATGGTCCAAAAGTATTAGATTCTTTAGCACCTTCGTCATACTGACATGTTATTAAAATTCCTTCTCCAAGACCATTTTCAGATCTAACAAAAACATTACTAGTTTTTTGATTAGCTTTTAAAAAAACACCTCCATCAGCATGAAGGGAACCTAGATTCCCAAATTTAATTGAGGAATATTTCTTAGAAATTGATTGCAATGCTTCAATAGCTTTATTATCACAAGGTGCCATTATGCCTATTGTTACCCAATCTGCATTAAAAATATTTGCTTCTAGTTCCTCTAAAAGTTTTTTTTCTTGAAGATCACTTAATTGAGGTGCAGTTCTAAGATTATTTAAATCGACTAATTTGTTTATTTTCATTAGATTTATATCTAAAAATTCTTAACCAAATGTTCTTCCATTCCAAGCCCACAATGAAGCTGGCACATCCGCAAAAGAAATATAAATCCTATCTATTGGGATGCCCATTTTCTCATATACAAAATCTGATATTGGCTTTGCCATTTCTGAAGGATTTAGAGAACCTATTGATTTGATTTCTAAATAACACGAAGGTGACTTATCATCAAAATGCATTTGGCAATTATCATCTATTTTCGCCATTACAAATCTTCTTGACTTGTTAGTTAAAGATGAAATAAGAGTTGAAATTTCTTCCAGTAATTTACTTTTATCATTTACTTTTGCTGAAGTCGAAACATTAATATAAGGCATTTCTATGCAGCAAGATAATCTTTCTTTGAATCATTTTCTATATAAACAGTTTTATTTTTTAAATTTCTTTTTGATGAAAGATATGCCATGTCGTATGAACTTATTCCGTTTCTATAAGGATTGAAAAGAGCATTTTTAGACCTGTTTTTTTTGCTCCTTTTGAACTCTATCATCATTATTAAATCATTAATTAATAATTTAACTTTTTTTGAATAGATGTCTAGCTTTTTTTAGAATTTTTATTTTATTAAATAAAAACAAGTTTCTAATACACAATTAGAATTTCTATTTACTAGATTTGCTAAAAAGATTCTAACTTAATTATTTTGGAAGTTTTAAATAATTATCAAAGGAAAAAACTTGATGAAAGTAATGATCAAGAATTTTATTCCGATCCAAAATTTGTTTATCATTTAGATGCAAACTTTAGGCAAAATCTAACCAATCTATATGAAAAAGAAATTGATAATTATTCAACTGTCCTTGATTTAATGTCCAGTTGGGATAGTTATTTACCTAAAGGGAAAAAATATAAAAAAGTTATTGGGCATGGTTTAAACAAACAAGAACTTGAAAAAAACAAAATTTTTAATTCTTATTGGATACAAAATTTTAATTTAAGTCAACAAATTCCACTAGATAAAGAGACCGTTGATTATTGCTTGATGGTGGCTGCATGGCAATATTTACAATATCCAGAGAATTTAACCAAAGAAATTGCAAGAATATTGAGTAGACATGGCAAGATCATTATTGCCTTTTCCAACAGAGCATTTTGGCATAAAGCTCCTAACATATGGACTTCATCTACTGAAGAAGAAAGGGTCAAATATGTAAGAAAAGTATTAATCTCAAACGGATTTAATGAGCCAACAATTATTCAAAAGTTTACTGAACCAGCACCTAATATCTTCAATTTTTTAAATAAAGACCCATTTTATTGTTTAATTGCGACCAAAGAGTAATTTTTAATTGCATTGCACCAAGCAATAATTCTATGAAAAGTTTTCAAATACTTTTCATAGCCATACTTTTAAATTTTTACTAATATTGGGTAGTTAAAATTAATCATATGGGTTCTAAAAGAGAAAAATATCCTGAAAGATGTCCTTGGGATCTAGGACCTAATCAACATTTAGCCAAAGAAGAGAATTGGACATTAAGATTAGGAGAGGCGAATGTATGCTTTAGCAAAAATAAATTAGATAATAATTATTTTCATGTTATTAGTAATGAAAATGAAGAACAAATTCTAGCTTTTAGAGCAAGACTCTTATATCAAAAACTACTTGATAAAGGGTTTAGACTGGTTGAATAAAAAAACCTAATTTAATAAGCATAGATCCTCAAAAACAAACTTTTGTGTTTCTTCCTCCTGATTTTGGTTTTTGTATTTTATTGTCCTCGAATTTAATATCCAATAATCGTTTTTACCCATATTTAGAAATTCATCCTCGTATTCCAATTTTTGAGAATTTATCTCAAGTGTATCTGGATCAATTTGTTGACTACTATATTTTTTACTAAGGGAACCTGTCCCTGTATCTAAAAATTCCTCTACAAAAATTTCTATTATAGTTCCATGAATTTTTCTGTAGACCATATTAATACAGTTATTTTTAACCCTATATTTATCACCTTGATTCTTACCTGAAACACTCATTTCAATCCCACTTTCAGAATTTTTGAGTAAATTAAAATTATTTTCTGAGTGGACTAATTCAAATTCTCTCTTTACCCTATGTATACACACTTCAAATAACTGAGAGGCAATACTTTTAACAACTTTCTCATCTTCAATTTTTTGAATATTTGGTTTAAAGTCTTTATCTAATACGAAGTCACCTTTATGAATATTATCATTGATCAATAGAATACATTTACCTTGGTAACCATGAAAATCACTCTTCCAGGTATAGCGATTTTCATAAGCCTTTTTAAAAATCTCTTTACAATTAATTTCTTTTAGATTACCCATTAATTTTTGAATACGCCAAATAATTCTACAAAAAAAAACCTCCCTATTATGAGGAGAGGTTTTTTACTAAATAAGATTAGTTTTGAGTAATTTTTGTATTTTCAATATTGTCAAAAGCTTGACCAATTTTCTTAAAGTCAAATCCCATTGCTCTTAGTGCGTGCCAAAGATGACCCTGCAAGAAAAAGAAACCCAAATAAAAATGAGTATTAGCGAGCCAAGCTCTTGAGCTATATGCTCCTGAACCTAAATCTACTGTATCAGTAAAATAAGGGGCGAATTCAAATTGAAGCTTTAAGGGTTCTCCATATAGATCAACTGGATATATAGTTGTATTTGAAGCACACCAAAAAGCAGCAACAAAAGCCATATAAGAAACACCAACAACTGAGTATGACAAAATTGCCTCAGCGCCAAGTAATCCTTTACCTTTAAATTCTGTATATTCTCCAAATTGTTTAGTACAAATATGGAAAACACCTCCAATTATTTCCAGGAAAGCTAGGAAAGCATGTCCCCCCATAACGTCTTCCAAACTATCTATTTTTAAAAAATCAAATTGATGATTCCAGATAGCAGCAATATCAAGATTGTAAATAACTTGTCTTGTTGATCCTATTGCTGGGTCGTAAATTCCATGAATACGGGCCCATTCAACGAACATAATAGCTCCAAGCCCAAGAAAAATTAGATGATGACCAAGAATAAAAGTTAATTTATCTGGGTCATCCCATTCGAAATCAAATTTTTGTGGCTTACTATTTTCTGGGTAATCTCCAAGATCACCTGCAAATTTGTTGGAATGTAATAATCCCCCAGCACCCAATACTGCTGAAAAAATAAGATGTAATGTGCAAATTACAACAATTCCATATGGTTCTGTAATAACACCATTTTCAACGCCACCAATTCCAATACCCGCAAGATGAGGCAAAACAATTGCTTTCTGCGCACCCATTGGAATACTGGCGTCGTAACGAGCCAACTCAAATAATCCAAAAGCTCCTGCCCAGAACATCATTAGTCCTGCATGTGCAGCATGAGCAGCTATGAATTTACCTGAACGGCCAACAACACCAGAATTCCCTGCGTACCAGTCATAGGTGACATCAGATTTTCCGTAAGTTTGTAACACTTGATTTAAGTAAACAGCAAATTGAGCATATTGCTTATCAGTATTGTTTTTACATGTTCTTTACAGATTTAATTACTTATGTAAAAAAAACATATTGTGAAAGAACAAATGTTACAAACGAGGGAAGTAATATCTGAAAAGGCTTACCCCAATGATGGGATTTCACCTTTAAGCTGAGAAGCCCATGTTTCTAGACGCGAATCGGTCAAATCAGATTCACTATCCTCATCAAGAGGTAATCCACAAAAGCTTTCTCCTATAACACTTTTAGACTCATCAAATGTATAAGAAGATTTATCTACGTAACCGACCATTTCAGCGCCTGCTTTTGTGAAGTAGCTATGAAGTTCTTCCATTGCATCACAATAGTTTTCTGTATATGTAGAAGAATCTCCTAAACCAAAAATTGCAACTTTTTTTCCTGATAAACTTAGTTCACCAATATCCTCCAAGATTGAATCCCATGCCGTTCCCGATCTTTCTTCATCGGCACCAGTATTCCAAGTAGGTATCCCGCAGATAATCCCATCAAGACCTTCAAATTCTGAAAGATCATCCACATCAGATACATCTTTAGGTGCTTCTGCTGAAGAGATAAAGTTGTGAAGACGATCAGCTACGTCTTCAGTTTTTCCAGTTGTAGTTGCGTAATAAATTCCTACAGTCATAAC
>QCRA01000030.1 GCA_003212035.1 Prochlorococcus sp. AG-459-D04 | reverse complement strand
CTAATGACTTGAACTTGATGAATGCCATCAAGTGTATATTCTACTGGATCTTCAACCGTACTTATATTTACTCCTGGTTTATTAAGGTCACTTAACATAGAATATAAAGTTGTTGATTTGCCACTACCGGTAGGTCCAACTACAATCACTATTCCATATGGAGATTTAGACATATTTTTTATTAAATTTAATTCATCATTTTCTGTTATTAATTTTGAAAGGTTAAGTACAGAATTATCACTCTCAAGTGCCCTAAGCACAACTTTTTCTCCCCATCTTCCAGGTAATGTGCTTACTCTAAAGTCAGACCTTCTTCCTCTTAAAAGACATCTTATTCTGCCATCTTGAGGTAACCTTTTTTCAGATATATCAAGCTTACTCATTATTTTAATTCTACTAATTATTGGGTTTACATGTGATTTTGGAAACGCAAAAGCCTCTTTTAAAACTCCATCAATTCTATATCTTATTCTTAAGCGATCCTCTAGGGGTTCTGCATGAATATCTGACCCCTTTAATGTGAAACACTTACTTAAAATTGAAGCTACACCAGCAATTACGGGATCATTTGATGCAGTAAGTTCTTCCCCAAATAAAATATCATTATCCATTTCTGAATCGTCTCCAATATTTGCCTGAGCCAATTTAATAAGTGCTTCATCGTTAGCATCATCAATTAGTTCTATGTCATCATCAATTAGTTCTATTTCATCATTTATTGAGGGTTCATTTGAGTTTCGATTATTGTATTGAATACTTTCTGAGTTTGACTCTTCAAAATAATTGATCTCTTCATCATTAAATAAATTTTCTTTTGTATCATTAATTTTTTCTAAAGTTTGATTTTGAACTGAACTTTTTTGAATTTTTTCAACTGAAGTGTCATGATTATTCTCAAACCAAGTTTCCCATTCTAATGATGTAATTTGTTTTAAGGAAACTTTCAAGTTATATTCACTTTCAATAGTTTTGATAACTTTTTTTACTTTTATATAATCTAAATTCATTGCTCCTAAATCTAAAGTTTCGTCACCAATTTCAATAACTATTATCCCTGCATCTTCACATAATTCAGGCGTTAGAAATTTATTTATTTCACTAATATCAATCATATTTTTTCATTATAAATTGTTTTTAAGAGCTGAAAAAATTTAATACAGAAAAATTCTAATTTAAAAATAGACATATAATCATTATATATATTACTTTATTTCAAAATGAAGCTATAATTTTTATTAGACTTATAGATAAATATATTTTTTCGACGGTTTTTTTCGGATCAATGAAAAATCTTCTTTTTAAAAAACTGCATAATAATATTTTATTAATCATATTGGCCTATTCATCTTGCCAAGGGTCATTTCTTAACGCACAAGAAAAAAAAATACATTCACTTCCAATAAAAAAAGAATCTATACAACCCGATAAATCTAGAAAAGATCTCATTCCTATGCCCTTAGGGGATATCAATACTTCTTCAACCAAAGTTAATTTCAATAGAAATCCTTTTCAAGAACCTTTAAAAACTGAATTTCCAACAATAGAAAATTTACATTCTAGTTTAAAATTCAGAGGATTAGCACATTCGGATAATAAGCTTTTTGCCATTATTGAAACAGACAGTAATCAAAAATTTTACAAGGTGGGAGATTCTCTTTAGTAGATATTGAGAAACTAATATGAAAAAGAATAAAACATCTTCTTTTAAGAAGTTCATAAAAAAAATTGGACAATTTCAATCTAATAATTATCTATCAAAGCTAAAAATTACTAAATTAAAATCTTTTTCTTTTCTTTCTGAAATCTCAAAGAGAAAAAGATATAAAAAAATTCTAGAAAAAATAAATCAATTTAAAGATCTCGATATTACAAATAAAAAAGAGAAGAATATCAAAAAATCTAACCATACCAACTCTGAGATTTTAAAGACAAAGATTTTTAAGAAAATACTTGAAAAAATAAATAAATTAGAAAATCTAAAAATTAATATCCAAAAATATAATAAGTCTCACAATTATGGAAATATTCTGAAACTAGAAACTTTAAGAAATGACTTTCTGGAAGTATTTGATAGGGTTAAAAATTATAAATTTTCAGGAAGCAAATTAAAATTAGCAAAAAATAAAAACAACGAAAAATACCAGCAAAAAATTGGTGTTGCATTTTATGGGGACCATAATTTAATTATTGTTAGTGCCAATATTGACTTAAATAATAATATAAAAATAATTGCCTTAAATGAAATTCCAGTTCCAAGCAATGTGATTGGGGACTCCTTAGTAGAAGATACGAATGAATTGGCCAATATTTTACTGGACTCTTTAACTCTTATAGAGCTTTTAGAATCTCCAATATTATTAGTATTGTCAAGTTCCTTTTTTAATATTCATACTTTCAATACTTCTGATTTAAAACAGATATCACAATCTGACAAAAAGGTTGAATCTAAGAGTCCATATTTACCTGCTAATACACTTGTAGATTTTCTCAGAATGAACGATGTTAAAATAACAAATGGATTGGTACGAACTATTTATGCAAAAAAAAGACTTTATTAAGAGTTGGACAGATACGTTAGAAATAGTTAATTTACCAATAATTGGTTTAGTGCCTGCATCTGTGCATGTATTTGATTCTATAACTTCAAAAATTACAGAGGAAATTACTGTTTTATTAGATATTGAATCTTCAGAAACAACTTTATTAATAGGAAGTAATTTGGCTAAATTAAATTCCTATAAATTACCATTTGGTTATTCCCTATACCTTACAGATAATTTAAAAAAATCTAGCAAAAGTTATTTTGAAAGAGCTTTAAATTCAGTAAAATTAATAATGAAAGATTCAAATCAAGAATTACCTTTAAATATATTTGTAATGGGAAAAGGATTAGATAAATTATTAGATTCTGAAATTACTTTACCAAAAGGTTTTCAATCTATATCTAATTTGAACTTGGCTAATTATTTATATAATCCGAAAACAATGCAAATCCATGAGATAGGTTCTCAATCTATTGAGAATAGTCTCTATTCTTTAGTTTCAATATTGTCATCATGCGTATAAAATATAACTTTGCTTTTAAAAATTCCAAATTAAGTCCATGGCAAAGGCCCGCTCCGCCTAATTTACTGGTTACGGATGCCAGCATAGATAAAAAATTATTTTTTCTATACCAGGAATTTAATAAAAATGCAGAAATATTTTATCCATCATCATTAATTTTAATTTTAAGCTTTGTTATCTACCTAATTAATATATTCCCAACTTTAACAATAAGAAAATTTGAAGCTGATCATAATCAATACTCACTTATTTCTACAAAATTATCAGATTTAAATTCTTCAAAACAGAGTTATAAAAAAACTTTAAATAATTTAGAAGAATATTTTTCTCAATCAACAACATCATATTTATTTGCATTTTATCTGCAGAATTCTGTTCCAAAGGGAATAAAGATTAATAGTTATTCCTTTAGCGATAATGGCTTTGATATTAATTTGAGTTCCTACAGTTTAGATTCAATAAATGAATTTATTACCTTAATTATTGAATCTCCTGTTATCAATAAAAACAGTGTGACTGTTAACCAAATTAACCGCTTAGAGTCTAATTCCAGTGAAGGGAAAAAAATCAGTACAATGTATGATCTGGAAATTTATGGTCAAACAGCAAAAATTGATATAAAAAAACGTGAGGATTTATATATAGAATCAAACGCGAATGGTTTACTTAGAAAGTTACAAAGATTTAATTATTTAAAATCACTTTTACGAGGTTAAGGAAATTGAAATTGCAAAGTTATAAAAATTTGTTTGTTGGATTAATTAAAAAAATTAAAGAATTTGATTTTAATTCATTTTTAGAAGAAATAAAAAATTTAAATATTGACGATTTTAAAAATATAAACTACAAAAGATTATTATATGATATTCGTAACTCCCAATATTTAAAACCTACAATAGGTATTTTTAGTGCCTCAATAATTACAATTTTAATATTCATACCATCTGTCGAGACAGTTACTGAATCCTTCAAGAAAGCAAAAAAATACAAATTTGAATCAAAAGATTTACCAAATAAAATTTCTGAGCTAAAAAATAAAGGTCTTAAATTCGAAGAAATAAAAACAAAAGTTACTGAAATAAATTCTTCTTTTATTAGAAAAGAACAAATTATCTTTATCGCTCAATTATTAAATGAAACTGCAAAGAAAACAAACGTCAAAATTAATTCTTTCTCTCCTATATTCAGAAAAGAAAGTTCAAAATTATGTAAAATTTCAACCTTTCAAAAAAAATCAGACAATTTTAAATCACTTAAAAAGAAGCCTAAACTTCAAAAAAAAGGAATCATAAATGACAATTATTTCGAAGTAACATTCAAATCAGATTATTTAGATATTATTCAGTTTTTAAAAGAAATGCAATTATTTGATGTTAATGTTACTCCCCTTTGCATAGAGGTTAATTCTCAACAAAAATCACAATCATCTATTTCTGAAAAAAATAATGAATATGATTCACAAATAATTCCTTTAAATAAAGTTGGGCAACCTTTAATACCCAAAGATGAATTAGATAAGATTAATATTACTTCTGAATTAGGAAATGTTGAAACTAAGTTAGTTTTAAAAATACCTTCTTTTAATAAATAGAACTGATTTATTCTTGAATTCTAAGAATAGTAACCAACTAAGAAGATAAATTTTTTTGTTTATTTCAATCTATGTTGCTATTATTATTAGTAATTTAAAATTATATCTTGCGTATTAATAGAAAGTCTCTAAAAAAATCCTTCTCATTATTTGCAATTACTTCTTTATTAAGTACTAGTGCAAATTCTGCAGGAAATATTTCTTTTAATAAATTTAATCCCAAGAAAATTGTCACTCAAAGTATACCTCTTAATTACCCTGAAGAATTTTTAAATGGGGATAATCTTTTTCAAAATCAAAATTATTTATTGTCTTCTTTAATTTCTAATCCAAATTTATTAGAAATTGAAGGACCGTCTGTCTCATTAGTATTTAAGCAAGCTAAAGCAAAAGCAATTTTTGAATATCTTGCTGAAATAGGAAATTATGGTTTTGTATGGGTTAAAAATAGTCCTAATAAAGAAAATGATGTAGATAATCAGAGATTAATTTCGATGACTTTAAATGATGTAAGTTATAAAAAAGCTATCAATTCATTGTTATTGGCAAGTGGTTTGCAAGCAAAATTGAATAATAATATTCTTTATGTAGGCCCTAATGTAAGAAATACTGTTTTTGATACAAGAAGCACTGATGTTTATCAGTTGAATCAGATAAGTGCCAGCTCAGCTGCTGATTATTTAGCAAATTTAGGAGCTAGCGTTACAAAAACATTTACGATTACCACATCTGTTACTTCTGGAGCCTCACAATCTCAGGCAGTTCAAGGAGCTTCAACATCTTCTACTACGACTGATCAATCAGAAACATCAGTAAAAGTTTATGGCGCAACTATTGGCCCATTAGTAGGTTTAATTGCCACTACTGATGAGCGACTTCAAACAGTTACAATGGTCGGCGAAAAATATCTTATTGATTTAGCTAATGGATTTTTACAAAAATTAGACATTAAACAAAAACAAGTTGCGTTAAGCGTCAAAGTCCTTGATGTAAATATGTCAGATAAGAATTCATCTATGAAAGATTATGGAGGTAAACTAGATGATGCATTTATAATTGGTAGCCAAGGAAAAATTAAATCAGCATTTGGAAGTTTTTTACCAGTTTTTCCAGAAGGCAACTCAACAGATGCAACCACCAATCCAGGAATTAACTCAAGTCAAAGAACAACTAATTTTGATAACAAATCTTTTTTTGGTTTGTTAGAAGCAAGTATTGAAAATGGCACTACAAAGGTATTAGCAAGTCCAACTCTTTTACTAAGTGAATCATCTGGTTCGGCAGGAGATGGAAGTAGTATCGGTCGAAAGGTTGGTAATGAAGGTTTTGTTGAAATTGGGGATAAAGTACCTGTAGATGCAACAAAAGGCGATGGTGGTTCTTGTACTTATAGTTTTGAAACTGTAGGAGTAAAATTAGGTGCGAAAATCCTAGGCATTGATCAAAATGATAATGTTACTTTTACAATGACACCTATTGTTACTGGAATTTCAGGTAGTTTCAACATAGTTGGATGTGGTTCCGTTTCAAAGATTAATAATAGAAGACTTGATACTGGTGCTATACGGATAAAAGATGGCGAAACATTAGTTCTTACTGGTGTTATCCAAGAAACTGATATAGATACAACTTACAAATTACCATTACTTGGAGATTTACCTTTATTGGGAGGTTTGTTTAGGTCGAAACAATCTTCAAAAGACAAAAGAGAGCTGATTATTTTAGTAACTCCAAAAGTTCTGGAAGATAAATCATCCAATATTGCAGATTATAATCTCGACTTTAAAAACAAAGATGCAACAAATTTAATAAATCAAATTAAATAATGAAAATTAATTAATCTATTTGATATGGACGCAGGAGGATTCAGGACCCTTTGAAAGAGATCCTAACCAGTCATTAGCAAAAACATTTTTTGAACTCTCACAGAAATTATTATATAAAGATATGCTATCGATTACTAAAGCTCCTATTGCAGATTTACTCCTTTTGAGTTGATTATAATCATCAATAATTTCTTCAAAATTTCCATTTTCTTTCCCAACACATGGTTGCAAGATCGATGCTGTTATTGTTGAAGGCTTCCATGCACTTAAGATTATTAGTTGTCCAATATATTCTGATTCCAACGATCTACAAACATCATCCCAGGGGTCAATATCTGATACTACTTCTGCCGTTAAATTATTTAGGAAACTTAAGGCAGCTATTTTATTTTCAGAAGTAAGTGATTGAGGTCCATCTTCGAATAAATAATTTGAAGAACCGTTATTAGATATTATTTGGATATATATTTTATTTTCTTCTAAAAGATTATTAGAAGAAGGAAGCTTATTAATATGTTGTTTCAGGCTATTTATTGTATATTCGAATAAATTTTTACCATTTATTTTTGGAGATATGAATTCTGGCTCATCGATTTGTTCCCAACTTCCATCAATTACTTGCCCATTAAGGTGAAGATAATCTTCATTCATGAAAAATGAGTTATCAATTATGTAGGTAACTTTATTAGATTTTTGACAAATCCCCATCCAGCAACACTGGTTACCAAAACAATAAGATGATATTTGTTCATTATTTGAGTCATTTCGGTAAATGTTTATTTGATTCTCATCTTGAATAGATGTAAAACCTCCAATAGATGCTATTGATCTTATTTCATTTTTATCAATTCCTTTTTGAAGATCACTTGCTTCAATTTGAATTTCAATTGCTTTTTTGAACTCATCTACACAAAAGGAAATTCCCTTAACAGTTTTAATATCCCCCCATTTATTAGGACAAGATATTTTTTTATAATTGGTAGAATCAGTAATTCCATCTAATAATGTGGTCTCTTGAAACTGGATATATGAGGGTGAAATATAATAACCGCTTTGATTATATTGAGGTCCATATCTTATTAGAGAAAAAGGTTTTTTTTCGTTATTTGAGCTAGCTCTCAATGAATAGACAATTGGACATTCAACTTGATTTAAATTAAATTGATCACCCTTTGGATCATAATCGCTTTTGACTAAAGCTTGATCTGGAAGATTTATACCAAAAAGAAATTGACTATCACTTGGTAAAGTACAGTTTTGATTAAATTGCAGAATTTCTGTTTCATTATCAATTATTCTTTTGCTTGCCTTGACCTCATCTAAAATAAAATCCAAGGTGTCGTTAATTCTTCCATTCAACCCCATTTGAGTCTCATCTATTTTGTTTCCTTTTAATGCAATTTGTAATAATGAAAACCCTACACCTATTGCTGTAACAGAAATTGCACCTGCTATTATCAGCTCAATTATAGAAAATCCGTCTTTTTGATGTTTATTATTCATAATTTAAATAAATTTGCATTTGTCTTTTGTGAGAATTTTATTGTTATCTTTTTGACTTACTTCCATATTATTTGTAATCCAATCATTCTCTACAAATTTACCTTTTACAATATGACCTGTTGGAGATTGTATAACAAGACAATTTAGAATTTTAACTCCTGAAGAATAGTATTTGGATCCAATTACAATGACAATTGGTTCGTCGGAACTTATTCTTCCATTTGGCGTAATTAAAAATTCTTTATTTACAACTTGAAAAATAGAATTATTTAATGCTGGAGCCATGTTATTTACTGTGTTATTACGATCAGTACATGTTACATCGTAGCCATAGTATTTTTTATCATTAAAAACTCCATTAGCCCCTATTTTATTTATACTAATCGAGCAACTAGATCCCCATCTCCTAGCATCAAGCTTGATAACTCGAAAATATTCTTTTAATTCTCTTGTGTAAGAATTTACTTTTTCAGTCCTAATCCAATTAAGAAAACTTGGGAATATTAACCCTGATAAAACACTCATCATTCCAACTGTAATTATTAACTCCACGAGAGTAAAACCAGCATTGTCATTTTTTATCTTTTGTCTAAAAATTTTTAGAGGCATTTTTAACTCATTTGTTTACACCAACTATGTGCTTCAGCAGTTAAATCAATACTGACCCAATGTTTATTTTCTAATCCCCATTCAACTCTATAGTTTAGAGTTCCAATGGAATTATTCAACGATTCATTATCTACAGGGGCAGATATTGAAAGTTCTCTAGTAATTAAAACTTTATTTCCACTAAATACTTTACTTCTCTCTTCTCCTGGACGCCAAGATTGAATCATCTCTCCTGATTTATTTGATTGAGTACTCCAACTAGGTAAATTTATTATATTTGATGCTATATCATCACATTCAAGTTCCGAAAATTCATATTTACTATCATTTTGATTATAAAATAAACTCCATAAGTCTAATTTTAACCTTTCTATATCTCTTTCAATTTCTTTATTGACTGAGCGGATAAGATTTGATGAATGAACAGTTCCTAGTCTTAAAGAAGAAAAATAAACTCCATAAGTAATTATTCCAGACAGTAAAGTTATACTTAAAATTGCATCAACTAGTCCGAATCCATAATCATATAATTTTCTATTTCGACAAAAAACTAATTTTGGATTATCTTTTTTTCTCATTTAATTAGTTTTAAAGTCTCTTAGGGTATCCCATAAAATAATTGACTTACCTCTGTAATATTTTGTTCCCCAATTAAAATTAGTACCATGCCATGCAACTAATTTATCTATGAAGTCTTTTGAGAATTTCCAATTTTTTTCTCCGCTGCCATCAAAGCAAAGATTCTTTACCCAAACCGCCCCAGAGAAATTTCTTTTAAAGTTTTCCTTAGTTTCTTTTACCTTGATATCAAATGCATTTAACCAATTATTTGCAAATGAATTTTCATCTAAATTGTTTCCAAGATTTATATCATTGAAATTATTTTTAGGATCTAGTATCGCAAATGCTCTTGGATAAGAATATTGAAGACTTGAACTGTTCAAACGATTAATATTTAATTTCTGGAAACTTCTTAAGTGGTAATTTGAGGTTGCATTATCAAAAATTAAAAATACATTATTAGTTGCAGTATTAAATAATGTGCCTGTAGGAATATTCTCAACTTTCTTACCTATTCCAACTATTTCTAGATTATTCCCATTTCTCTGATTTCCTCCATAGGGAATAAGTGTTAAATCTGAATCTAATATTAAATTTGCAATGTTACCTTCAATCGAATCTTCTATCGTACTTGAAATATAACCATAAGAACCCCTTGAAGTAACTATCATACTTGAATTATTATTCTGAACCCATGCACTTTTTTGTTTAGCAGAAATAAAAGTTGTTTTTGGTCCATAAATAAATGCCCCAAATTTCTGATTGGAGTTTTCTCCTGTTTTATCAATTAAAAAGCTATGTCCAGGCAATCTATCATTGTCTATTGGATAACCAATATTAGTGTAGATATGATTATTTTTAAGTGTTATTCCGCCTTCATTACTATCTCTATTGCAAACTAGTTTATTTATTTTGGAGTTACTTTTTTGCTTAAATAATATTGTTAAATTTTCTGGCTTTCCCGTTCCACATGATTCTGATCCATTTTTATGACAAAAAATGCCTTCATTACTGATATCAATATCACCCATAATTTCCAGAATTATTTTAGATGAGTCGGTTGTAGATATTTCGAATTTTGACCCTGGTCCTCTTGCAAAAAGTGAATATATCCTAAATGTTTTTTGAGGGGAATTGCCAGCATTTAATTTACATCTTGAATTGTTTTCTTCATATCTTTTTTGAGTACATATTAATGTTCCGATATCAATAACATTTTTTAATCTTGGTTGTTTTGGTAAATTTAATGGTTGAATCCAAATTCCTCCATTTCCGCTAGCAGGTAATGATGCATTCTCTGCGATTGCCAATTCCTGAATATCTTGACATTCATCATTATTATTAATATTCATCCTCCAAATAATTGAACCTTTCGCCTCATTAAAAGGAGTAATATTAAGATTTCCTATAAAAAGGGAATCTGTTTTATCGGAATTATTTTCACCTACCGAAAAAAATCCAAATCCTGTTTCTGATGTTTCGCTGTTAACTTGAATGTTTACTCTTAATTTGTTTGATCCGGAAATATTATTAGTATTTTTTGGGATTGATAAACCTTCTATTAAAATAGAGTTTATGCCGGAGTCTTCTGTTCCTATATATTTAGTAGAAATTAAATTGAATGCCTGATCGAAGTCTCTTTTTGAATTAGGGAGAGTGTTTCCTACATAATTTGAATTTCTAAAAAGTTCTTCTACTATTTGCTTTTCATTGGCCCACGAATAATTTTCACTTGGAATACAGACAGGAGCTTTTTGTCTACCATTGCAATTTTCCTCTTCATCACACCAACTATCATCGGCCCAATATTGATTAGTTGGATCAGAAATATTTAGAGAATCACATTCTGAAGCTTTGTCTGAACAATTATCCACCAACCAGAAGTAATTAAGTAAACGCCCTTCAGAATTATCATTGAACAATGCTCTGAGTTTAGTAATTCCAGAATAAGATGAGGCCTTAGCTAATAGTTCTTGCCTTGTTATTTTTGAACCAGTCAAACTTAATATAGATGCAGCCATTAATCCGCTAACACCAACGGCTATTCCTATACCTAAAATAAGTATTTGAGGTATGGCGAAACCTTTATTATTGTTTCTAGATCTATTGCTTGATACTTGATTTGAAAAACGCATTTTCAAATTAGTGAGTGCGAAATAAAAAATATAATTATATTACTTAAATTAAAGTTAATTAACCCTAATCAACATCCTGCGTCTTCCCAATCTTCTAGTACTCCTCTATCAACAGCTTTAGCAGTTAATTCATATACTTTTGAAGTTGCATCAACTGGGTTATAACATCCTGTTACAGCACTACCATTTTTCGCATAAGCTCCACCATTTGGGTTTGCTCTTACTTGGAACACTGTATCGCCACCAACATCAGCCGTTTGGATTTCAATGAAATAATTTCCTGATGTTGAATAAAAATCAGTCGCGTCTGGTGGGATTTCTACTGGGTCAGACCCTTTACAAACTTTTCCACCCTCAGTTTCCATACCAGTTTGGTTACATCTTTGAAACCTAGCGTATTCTTCTATATCTGTTAAATCAGTGGGTAAATCACCATATTCCGTTTGAAATGCTGTGGCAGCTTTAACAAGAGCAGCTACAATACCAGTTGCCTCTTTTTGTTTCGCTTTATCGGCAGCAGTCATAAATTGAGGGATTGCAATTGATGAAAGGATTCCAATCATCATCACTACAACAATTAGCTCTACAAGTGTGAAGCCTTCTTCATCTTTTAATTGTCTTAATGAAGATAGGTTCTTGATTTTTTCAAACCTAATTTTAGGAGATAGAGCTTTAATGAAAAAAGATTTTCCCATTCAAAAAAATTTTTATCTATTTTAATACTACTTATTATTTGAAAACATGACAATAAACTAATTAACAATTGCCTTATTAATGTTTTTTGATTAGAGATCTTCAAGAAGTATTGGTGATTAATTCATGATTAATTTATTAATTATTTATAAATTTACTTTTTTAAAGTCATTGAGATAATTAAAATTCAAATTATTAAAACTTTCAATTCAAAGATGTGCATCTGAATAATATTCAAAAAATATTTTTATTGAAAAGATTAATTGCTTATAAACAGGTTGGGTACTCGATAAATGAGCTAATAGTTGTTATTTCTATTATTGGTATTATTGCAAGTATATTAATTCCTAACTTTCAACCTGCAATAGAGTTCATAGAAGTTTTAATAGCAGAAAAACATCTTTTGAAAGCTGTTAAGGAGTGTCAATTAGGATTAATCAGTTATGATATTAGTCCTCAATATACTTTGCCTTTAAATGAAGTTAATTTGGGGATTTTAAAAAAGAGTAAATTTACTTTTTCACATACTGGAATTGCTGGAGATTGTTCTCCTGAATTCGGAGGCAACCAACTTAAGGTTTCAAGGATAAATATAAATTCTGAGAAAATAATTTATTCTTTAATTATTAATGTCAAAACTGGGGAGAAATCATCTGAAGGTTCCTTGCCTGATTGGTTGGATTGGTGGAGAGGAAAATCATCAAATTTGATTCCCGATGACGATATTCTTCTGGATTAATCTACAAAATAAAACGTTTGTTTTAAAATTAAATTAAATTAATTTTTATCTTATCCAGGGTGGAATAGGTCCGGGATCAACTCCTTCATCATCGAGTTCTGAGTTAGGTATGGTGTCGTTTCGGATTTTTTGTTTTTGATTTGTAGATGTAATTTCCTCAATTCTTGTTGTGATATTAATTTGATTTAATGAATTATCTTCATTTGTTTTTTCATTTGTTTCGATACTATTTCTAACTTTGGAATTTGCAATTATTGGATCAAGATTAGAAGTACTAGTCCCAGGAGAAGTTTGAGTACTAGGAGGGGTTGGAGGACCAGGAGGGGTTGGAGGACAAGGAGGGGTTGGAGGACTAGGAGGGGTTGGAGGACTAGGAGGAGTGGGAGGACTAGGAGGAGTGGGAGGACGACGAGGAGGATCTTCTATTATACATTTAGGATCATTAGGGT
>QCRA01000029.1 GCA_003212035.1 Prochlorococcus sp. AG-459-D04 | reverse complement strand
TTAACAGAAATTCCAAAGTTGAAAAAATTATCTCATAAATTTAATGAAATTTTCTATTCAGTTGGTTTACATCCGTTAGAAGCAAAACAATGGGAAGAGAGCTCAAAATCTTTTTTAAGAAAATCAGCTCAAGAAGACAAGAGAGTTGTAGCAATTGGGGAATTAGGCTTGGATTTTTTTAAAAATGAAAATAAAACTCAGCAAATTGAAGCACTTATTCCGCAAATGGAATTAGCTTATGAACTAAAACTGCCTGTAATTATCCATTGTAGAGATGCTGCAAATGAAATGATTGAGATATGTAGAAATCTCTCTAAAAAAGGGAAATGTCCCGACGGTGTACTTCATTGTTGGACAGGAACCCCAAAAGAAATGAAGCAGTTCTTGGATCTTGGATTTTACATAAGTTTTAGTGGAATAGTAACTTTCCCAAAAGCATATGAAATTCATGAGTGTGCCAAAATAGTCCCTAATGATAAATACCTTATTGAAACTGACTCACCATTTTTAGCTCCTGTGCCTCATAGAGGTAAAAGAAATGAACCTGCATTTGTTGAAAATGTTGCTAATTTTATGGCTGATTTAAGATCTACTGAATTAATCACAATTGCTCAAGAGTCATCTAAGAATGCTGAAGATTTGTTTAAATTTGACTTGTTTTTTTGACGTTGATGCTGTTATTATTAAAAATTACTGGAAATTTTTCTTAATTTTTTATCTTTAACTCACACAATTAATGAATTATCAGTGTTAGACAAAGTCTAATTATTGCTTACTAAATTTATTTTTTGTTGAAATCGACATTTAATGGTTTATCTCATATTAAATGAAAAGTTAAAGAACTAAAATATTGAGTAGATTAAAAGTAAATATTAAATCTCACAAAATCGCAGGTTTTCTTGGATGAGCAGTAGCGCTTTACAGGTAGCAAAAACAGCTACTTATCTCCCAGATTTAGTTGAAGTACAAAGAGCAAGCTTTAAATGGTTTTTGGAAAAGGGTTTAATAGAAGAACTACAAAATTTTTCTCCCATTTCTGATTACACAGGTAAATTAGAATTACATTTTATCGGTGAAGAGTACAGGTTAAAAAGACCTAGACACGATGTTGAGGAAGCTAAAAGAAGGGATGCTACATTTGCATCTCAAATGTATGTAACTTGCAGGTTAATTAATAAAGAAACAGGGGAAATTAAAGAACAAGAAGTATTTATTGGAGAACTTCCATTAATGACTGAAAGAGGAACTTTTATAATTAATGGTGCTGAAAGAGTTATTGTTAATCAAATTGTTCGAAGTCCTGGCGTTTATTTTAAAGATGAACTGGATAAAAATGGTCGAAGAACTTACAACGCTAACGTTATTCCTAATAGAGGTGCATGGTTAAAATTCGAAACTGACAAAAATAATTTACTTTATGTGAGAGTTGATAAAACTAGAAAAATCAATGCTCATGTTCTTATGAGAGCAATGGGTCTTTCAGATAATGACGTGGTTGATAAACTTAGGCATCCTGAATTTTATCAAAGCTCAATTGAGTCGGCTAACGACGAGGGTATAAATTCAGAAGATCAGGCATTACTTGAGCTATACAAGAAGCTTCGTCCTGGTGAACCACCTTCTGTTTCTGGCGGACAACAGCTACTAAATAGTAGATTTTTTGATCCCAAAAGATATGATTTAGGCCGAGTAGGTAGATATAAGATAAATAAAAAATTGAGACTAACCGTACCAGACGATGTAAGAACACTTACTCATGAAGATGTTCTTTCTACCATTGATTATTTAATTAACCTAGAATTGGATATTGGTGGCGCTAGTTTGGATGATATTGACCACCTTGGTAATCGAAGGGTTAGATCTGTAGGAGAACTTCTTCAAAATCAAGTAAGGGTTGGGCTTAATCGGTTAGAAAGAATTATCAAAGAAAGAATGACTGTAGGAGAAACAGATTCTCTAACTCCCGCTCAACTAGTCAATCCCAAACCTTTGGTCGCTGCCATAAAGGAATTTTTTGGTTCCAGTCAATTAAGTCAGTTCATGGATCAAACTAATCCTCTAGCTGAATTAACACATAAAAGAAGAATCTCTGCATTAGGTCCAGGAGGTTTAACTAGAGAAAGAGCAGGCTTTGCGGTAAGAGACATACACCCTTCACATTACGGTAGATTATGCCCTATCGAGACTCCAGAAGGTCCTAATGCAGGACTTATAAATTCTTTAGCTACACACGCAAGAGTTAACGAGTATGGTTTTATTGAAACACCTTTTTGGGAAGTTAAAAACGGTAAAGTTAATAAAGAAGGCAATCCTGTTTACCTTTCTGCTGATTTAGAAGATGAATGCAGGGTGGCCCCAGGAGACGTCGCAACTGACAAGGATGGCAATATAATTGCGAATCTAATACCAGTTAGATATAGACAGGATTTTGAAAAAGTACCTCCTCATCAAGTTGATTACGTTCAGCTTTCTCCTGTTCAGGTAATTTCAGTTGCTACTTCCCTTATTCCTTTCTTGGAACATGATGATGCGAATAGAGCTCTAATGGGATCTAATATGCAACGCCAAGCCGTTCCATTGCTCAGGCCAGAACGTCCTTTAGTTGGTACAGGTTTAGAATCTCAAGTTGCTAGAGATTCGGGGATGGTCCCCATAACAAAAGTTAATGGAATTGTATCTTACGTAGACGCTAATGAGATTGTCGTTAAAGACGAGCATGGTATTGAACATTTTCATTATCTTCAGAAATATCAAAGATCAAATCAGGATACTTGCCTCAACCAAAGACCTATAGTGAATATTGGAGATAAAGTTATATCTGGCCAGGTTTTAGCAGATGGATCTGCATGTGAAGGAGGTGAAATAGCCCTTGGTCAAAATGTTTTAATTGCTTACATGCCATGGGAGGGATACAACTATGAAGATGCAATACTTGTGAGCGAGAGGATGGTAACTGATGATTTATATACTTCAGTACATATAGAGAAGTATGAAATTGAAGCAAGACAAACGAAGCTAGGACCTGAAGAAATCACGAGAGAGATTCCCAATATCTCGGAAGAAAGCTTGAATAATCTTGATGAGATGGGAATTATTAGGATTGGTGCTTTTGTTGAGAGTGGAGATATTCTTGTAGGAAAAGTGACACCAAAAGGGGAATCAGACCAACCACCTGAAGAAAAACTGTTAAGAGCTATTTTCGGTGAAAAGGCTCGAGATGTCAGAGATAATTCCCTTAGGGTACCTAAAACTGAAAAGGGAAGAGTTTTAGATGTTCGAATTTACACTAGAGAACAAGGGGATGAATTACCTCCAGGCGCCAACATGGTTGTTAGAGTTTATGTGGCTCAGAGAAGAAAAATTCAAGTAGGAGATAAAATGGCTGGGAGGCATGGAAATAAAGGGATTATTAGCAGAATCTTACCAAGAGAAGATATGCCTTATTTACCTGATGGAACACCGGTAGATATAGTTCTTAACCCTTTAGGAGTGCCAAGTAGGATGAATGTAGGTCAAGTTTTTGAATTATTGATGGGCTGGGCAGCTTCCAACTTAAATTGCAGGGTTAAAGTTGTTCCATTTGATGAAATGTATGGAGCTGAAAAATCTCATCAAACTGTTCAAGCATTTTTAGAGGAAGCTTCAAAACAGCCAGGTAAAGCATGGGTTTATAATCCCGAAGATCCTGGAAAGTTATTACTCAAAGATGGTAGAACAGGGGAACCCTTCGATCAGCCAGTTGCTGTGGGATACTCTCACTTCCTCAAATTAGTTCATTTGGTTGATGATAAAATTCATGCTAGATCTACTGGTCCTTACTCTTTAGTTACACAGCAACCATTGGGTGGTAAAGCTCAGCAAGGTGGACAAAGGCTTGGAGAAATGGAAGTATGGGCTCTTGAAGCATATGGAGCTGCTTATACTCTTCAGGAATTGTTAACAGTCAAATCTGATGACATGCAAGGAAGAAATGAAGCTCTTAATGCGATCGTAAAAGGTAAACCGATCCCAAGGCCTGGAACTCCTGAGTCATTTAAAGTTCTCATGAGGGAATTACAATCTCTAGGTTTGGACATAGGTGTATATACAGATGAAGGAAAAGAGGTGGATTTAATGCAAGATATCAATCCGAGAAGAAATACTCCATCAAGGCCTACTTACGAATCACTTGGAACCTCTGAATATGAGGAAGATTAAATACTCAATTAAAACTTTTTAATTCAAATTCGCCAAAAATGACAAACAGCAACTTAAGAACTGAAAATCACTTTGATTACGTCAAAATTTCAATAGCTTCTCCACAAAGAATAATGGATTGGGGTCAGAGGACATTACCCAATGGACAAGTAGTTGGTGAAGTTACTAAACCTGAGACTATCAATTACAGGACACTTAAACCAGAAATGGACGGATTGTTTTGTGAAAAGATTTTTGGGCCATCTAAAGATTGGGAATGCCATTGTGGTAAGTACAAAAGGGTAAGACATCGCGGTATCGTTTGTGAGAGATGTGGGGTTGAAGTAACTGAAAGTAGAGTGAGAAGACATAGGATGGGCTATATAAAACTTGCAGCGCCAGTTTCCCATGTTTGGTATTTGAAAGGAATCCCTAGTTATGTTGCAATACTTTTGGATATTCCGCTTAGGGATGTTGAACAAATAGTTTATTTTAATTGTTATGTCGTTTTAGATCCAGGTGATCATAAAGAACTTAAATATAAGCAATTACTCACTGAGGATGAGTGGCTGGAAATTGAAGATGAAATTTATGCTGAAGATTCAACTATAGAAAATGAACCTTTTGTTGGAATTGGTGCTGAGGCACTGAAGCAATTACTTGAGGACCTTGATTTAAATAAGGTTGCTGAGGAGCTAAGAGAAGAAATTACTAATAGCAAAGGGCAAAAGAGGGCAAAACTTATAAAAAGGATAAGAGTAATTGATAATTTCATTGCTACTAGTGCAAAACCAGAATGGATGGTTTTAGATGCAATTCCAGTTATACCTCCCGATTTAAGACCTATGGTTCAGCTTGATGGGGGGAGATTTGCCACTTCAGATTTAAACGATTTATATAGAAGAGTTATAAATAGAAATAATAGACTAGCTAGGCTTCAAGAAATTTTAGCTCCTGAAATTATAGTAAGAAATGAAAAAAGAATGCTACAGGAAGCAGTTGATGCACTCATTGATAATGGAAGGAGAGGAAGGACTGTTGTTGGAGCAAATAATAGAGCTTTAAAGTCCCTAAGTGACATAATTGAAGGAAAACAAGGAAGATTTAGACAGAATCTTCTTGGAAAGCGTGTTGACTATTCAGGGAGATCTGTAATAGTTGTGGGTCCTAAATTAAAAATGCATCAGTGTGGTCTCCCAAAAGAAATGGCAATAGAGCTCTTCCAACCTTTTGTAATTCATAGATTAATACGACAAAATATTGTGAATAATATTAAAGCTGCAAAAAAATTAATACAAAAAGCCGATGACGAAGTTATGCAGGTACTTCAGGAAGTTATTGAAGGCCATCCAATTCTCTTAAATAGAGCCCCGACACTTCATCGTTTGGGAATTCAAGCTTTTGAACCGAAATTAGTTGGAGGTAGAGCAATACAACTTCATCCTTTAGTTTGTCCTGCATTCAATGCTGACTTTGACGGAGATCAAATGGCAGTTCATGTCCCCTTAGCTCTTGAGGCACAAACTGAAGCACGCATGCTTATGTTGGCGAGTAATAATATTCTTTCTCCTGCTACTGGGGAACCAATTGTGACTCCATCACAAGATATGGTCTTGGGATCTTATTATCTAACGGCCTTGCAACCAAATTATCAAAAACCAGAATTCGGAGACAATAAGACTACTTTTGCTTCATTAGAAGATGTCATTTTTGCTTTTGAAGATAAAAGACTCAGCCTTCATGAATGGATCTGGGTTAGATTTAATGGAGAAGTTGAAGATGAAGACGAAATGAGTATCCCACAAAAAACTCAACAGCTAGAAGATGGCTCAAGATTAGAAATCTGGAATTTAAGAAGGGACAGATTTGGCTCTGATAATAATTTAATAAGTAGGTTTGTACTCACAACTGTTGGGCGAGTAGTTATGAACTATACCATCATCGATTCTGTTTCTAAAACGTAATCTTTAAAAACTTTTTTCATTTATTTAAAAATCATGACTTCATCTAAACCAAAAAAAACATCCAGAGTACGTAAAACTACTAAAAACTCAAAAAAGAACAATCCAGTTATAATGCCTGCTCTTTCTAAAACGCCGCCATCCTTTAAGAATAAGGTAGTTGATAAGAAAGCCTTAAAAAATTTAGTCTCTTGGGCTTATAAAACTCATGGAACTGCTATAACTGCAGCCATGGCTGATAATCTTAAAGACTTAGGATTTAAATATGCTACCCAAGCCGCTGTCTCTATCTCAGTAGATGACTTAAAAGTTCCTGAGGCTAAACAAGATTTAATAGGGCAAGCTGAAGAGCAAATATCTGCTACCGAAGAATGCTACAGACTTGGTGAAATTACCGAAGTTGAAAGGCACACAAAAGTCATAGATACTTGGACTGAAACTAATGAAAGATTGGTAGATGCTGTAAAGAATAATTTCAATCAAAATGATCCTCTGAATTCTGTTTGGATGATGGCTAATTCAGGAGCAAGGGGTAATATGTCTCAGGTAAGACAACTTGTTGGTATGAGGGGATTGATGGCTAATCCTCAAGGAGAAATCATTGACCTGCCCATAAGAACTAACTTTAGAGAAGGACTAACAGTTACTGAATATGTAATTTCTTCTTATGGAGCAAGGAAAGGTTTGGTAGATACTGCGCTAAGAACAGCTGACTCTGGTTATTTGACTCGAAGATTAGTTGATGTCGCTCAAGATGTAATTGTCAGAGAAGAAGATTGTGGAACAGAACGATCAATAGTTGTTGAAGCTGAAGATGGGAAATTTGGAGTAAGGCTTCTTGGTAGGCTTACTGCCGAGGATATTTTGGATGCTGAAGACAACCTTGTTGCTCCTCAAAACACTGCAATAGATCTTGCATTATCAGGAGAAATTGAAAAAGCATGTATAAATGAAGTAAAAATAAGATCTCCATTAACTTGTGAAGCTAATAGATCGGTTTGTAGGAGGTGTTACGGATGGGCTTTGGCTCATAATCATTTGGTTGATTTAGGTGAGGCAGTTGGAATTATTGCTGCTCAATCGATTGGCGAGCCAGGGACTCAATTGACAATGAGAACTTTCCATACTGGAGGTGTATCAACTGCTGAAAGTGGAGTAGTAAGATCAAAAATTTCTGGTATAGTTGAATTCAGTTCAAAAGCAAAAGTTAGAGGTTATAGAACCCCACATGGCGTAGAAGCTAAACAAGCAGAAGTTGATTTCATACTAAAAATAGTTCCTCAAGGAAATAATTCTGGCAAAGCTCAAAAAATTGAAGTTTCTAGCGGATCTCTTTTATTTGTAGATGACGGTGAAGAAATTAATTCTGATATAACTGTTGCTCAGATTACTGCTGGAGCCGTGAAAAAGAGTGTAGAAAAAGCCACAAAAGATGTTATCTGTGATTTGGCTGGTCAAGTTAGATACGACAAGGTTATTCAACCAAAAGAGGTAACGGATAGACAGGGTAATATTACCTTAAAAGCTCAAAGATTAGGTAGATTATGGGTTTTAGCTGGAGATGTTTATAACTTGCCACCTAATGCAAGACCGGTTATCTCATCTGGAAAATCTGTAAGTGAAGGAACTGTTTTGGCAGAAGCGAGTCAATCAAGTGAGTTTGGCGGGCAAGTTCGATTAAGAGAATCAATAGGAGATTCAAGAGAAGTTCAGATTGTGACTACATCAATGTCTTTAACTAATTTCAAATTAATTGAAGAGTCAACTCACTCAGGTCAAATATATAATTTGGAGTCTAGTGATGGTACATCTTATCGTTTAAATATTTCCCCGGGAAGTAAAATCAGTAATGGTGAGGTAATAGCAGATTTAACGGATGAAAGGTTCCGCACAAAAACTGGTGGTCTAGTCAAATATGCACCAGGATTAAGTGTCAAAAAAGCAAGATCATCTAAAAATGGTTTTGAAGTAAGTCAAGGAGGGACATTGCTCTGGATTCCACAAGAAACACACGAAATCAATAAAGATATATCACTGCTAATGATCGAAGATATGAAATGGATTGAAGCTGGAACTGAAGTTGTAAAAGATATTTTTAGTCAAACATCAGGAATTGTTACTGTTACACAAAAAAATGATATCCTTCGTGAAATAACTGTAAGAAATGGAACTTTTCATGAGTGTGATGATGAAAAAGTTTTGAATAGATTTACAGAAGAAGGAAATCTTGTAAATCCAGGAGAAAAGATTTTAGATGGTGTTGATAATAAAGAAATTCTATTTGTTCAAAAATTAGAAACACCTAAATGTCGAGGCTTGTTATTAAGAACTGTCGAAGAATTTACTATCCCTGACCAAGCGGAATTACCCCAACTTGAACATGTTAAGCAGGAAAGAGGACCACATTTAGGCTTAAAAGCTATCCAAAGGCTTTCTTATAAAGACGGGGAATTGATAAAATCAGTTGAAGGAGTTGAATTACTTAGAACACATTTAAGCATTGAAAGCTTTGATGCTACTCCTCAAATGACTATTGACGTAGAGTCGATTGAAGATAAAAATGATGCATCAATCAATAGATTAAATTTAGTAATATTGGAGTCTATTCTTGTAAGAAGAGATACTATATCTGACTCCAGTCATGGCTCAACACATACAGAACTTCAAGTCAAGAATAACCAATTTGTAAAGGCTGGAGATGTAATTTCTACTACTCAAATTCTTTGTAAAGAGAAGGGATTGGTTCAATTACCAAACGTTGTTGAAGATGAGCCCATAAGAAGGTTAATTGTTGAAAGAGAGGAAGATAAAATTAAAATTAAAATTAGTGATAAACCAGTAGTTAAAGTTGGGGATCGCGTAGTTGATGGTGATCCTATTAGTAAGTCTGTAAAATCAACTTCTTGTGGAGAAATAGAAGAAATTTCTAATAGTTCAGTAACCTTAAGACTTGGGAGACCTTATATGGTTTCTCCTGATTCAGTGTTACATGTTAAAGACGGAGATTTAGTTCTTAGGGGAGATGGTTTAGCTTTACTTGTTTTTGAAAGGCAGAAAACTGGAGATATCGTACAAGGATTGCCTCGTATTGAAGAGTTATTAGAAGCTAGGAGACCCAGAGATTCTGCAGTTTTATGTAAAAAATCTGGAATTGTTCAGATAAAACAAGGTAATGATGAGGAATCAGTTTCTTTATCGGTCATAGAAAAAGATGATTTTGTTAATGAATATCAACTATTAATTGGAAAAAATCTAATGGTTAGTGATGGACAACAAGTTACTGGCGGAGAATCTTTAACAGATGGTCCACTTAATCCGCATGAACTATTAGATTGCTATTTTAATGATTTAAAAGATCAAAAGCCTCTGTTAGATGCAGCTCGAGAATCTATATCAAAACTGCAAAGAAGTATGGTAAGTGAGGTGCAGAATGTTTATAAGTCTCAGGGTGTAGCAATCGATGACAAGCATATTGAAGTTATTGTTAGACAGATGACAAGTAAAGTCCGTATAGAAGATGCTGGGGACACTACTCTTTTGCCCGGTGAACTCATAGAGTTGAGGCAAGTCGAAGATACAAACCAAGCAATGGCAATTACTGGAGGAGCTCCAGCAGAATTTACTCCTGTTTTGTTGGGGATTACTAAGGCCTCTCTCAATACAGATAGTTTTATTTCCGCAGCATCCTTCCAAGAAACAACAAGAGTCCTTACAGAAGCAGCAATTGAAGGTAAATCTGATTGGTTAAGAGGTTTAAAAGAAAATGTTATTATCGGTAGATTAATACCTGCAGGTACTGGTTTTAGCGGTTTTGTGGAGGAATTATCCTCAGAGGCTGGTCCTCATCCCGATATCCTTGCAGAAGAATCTGGTGGTTACAGAAGAGCACAGAACTTAAGGCCAGATTATACAGTTGATATGCCACAATCACCTGCCGTAAACTCTACTGCAATACTTGATGATCCTAGTGATGAAGATTTGGAGACAACTAGAAATAGACATGGCATCGATCCCTCTTCGAGTAATTTCGCGGCTTTCGCAAGGCCAAATGCTGAAAATCAATTTTCTGAAGATCAATTACCAGATCCTGCCGCGTTGGAAGGATTGCAGGAGGAGGGCCTTCTTTCTGATGAATAAATATTATCTATTAATATGTTTAGTGAATAGAATGAGACCTTTAAATTTGTAAGAGATGATTAAACCTGAAATTGTCCCCAAAAGAAAATTGCCTCGTTATGGATTCCATTTTTATAATGAAAGACTTAATGGAAGAATTGCCATGATTGGTTTTATTGCGCTTATTCTTACAGAATTCTTTTTAAAACATGGTTTACTGTTATGGTAAAAATAGTTTTGGATTAAATACTACTAAATTTGAAAAATCTTCTTGGGAGTAGTGTTAAAGATTTAGAAAATGTAGCTTTAGATTATGGTCAGGCTGCTTTTAGAGGTCGCCAAATTCATAATTGGATTTATAACTATAGAAATAAAAAGAAAAATATTGATCAAATAGAAGTCTTACCTTTAGATTTTAGAAAGAAGTTAAAAGATGATGGTTTTAAAGTAAGTGAGTTAAGTATTCAAGAAAGAAAATTAGCTTACGATGGCACTCTAAAGTTGTTACTGTCTACAGTCGATAATGAAAGTATTGAGTGTGTTGGTATACCAACTGAAAAAAGACTAACTGCTTGTCTCTCTAGTCAGGTTGGTTGTCCAATGGACTGTAAATTTTGCGCGACTGGTAAGGAAGGATTGAAGAGATCTTTAAAAGCGAGTGAAATTTTAGATCAAATTTTGTTTATCGAAAATGAAATGAATAAAAAGGTTACTAATATTGTTTTCATGGGTATGGGTGAGCCCTTACTGAATATTGATGATTTACTTTTGTCAATTAGATCTATTAATGAGGATTTTCAGATCAGTCAGAGAAAGATAACTGTTAGCACAGTGGCGGTTCCAAAAATGATTGGTAAATTATCAGTAAAGTCTTTTCAAATTTTAGGTAAATGTCAATTTACATTAGCGGTTAGCTTACATGCTTCAAACCAAAAAATAAGAGAAATGATAATACCTAGTGCAAAAACTTATGAGATCAAAAATATAATCGAAGACTGTAAAAAATTCGTAAGAGATACTGGACGAAGGGTAAGTTTTGAATATCTAATGCTTAGTGGGGTGAATGACAAATTAGAAAATGCTTTTGAATTGAGTAATTTGCTAAAAGGTTTTCAATGTCACGTAAATTTAATAGAGTATAACCCAATTGACGAGGTTGAATTCAAAAGAACCTCTGTAAAAAATCTCCAATTATTTAAATCTATACTTATTAACAATAGTATTGCTGTTAGCTTGAGAAAAAGCAGAGGTCTAGATAAAAATGCTGCATGTGGTCAGCTAAGACAAAATTCAAAAATAAAAAATATTATCCAATAAAAATTTTTTAAAAGTATCTCAAACAGGTTATTATTGTGTTAACTAATTTAAAATCTTTGGGGTTCATTAAGACAAAAATTTTACCTTTCGCTATTGTCTCACTTTTTGGGATTGCCTTCTTTGCAGTTAGTGCAAGAATTTGGTTACCAGGAGATATGATGTCTCCTGCTCCTATAAATTAATATTTTTAATTTTTCAAAATGACAAAAAATAAGGATCTTAATAAAGAAAGCTTAGTTGATATCGCTGTTGATCCTGATGTTTTGGCTAGAGAATTGGCCCTAGAAATTGAAATAGATCCTCTAGAGCAAATTGATTCAGATTCTTTCACAAAAGGTTTAAACATAACTGAGGAATGTAATGAAGCTTTAAAAATGCTAAAAGGCAACAGAGAAGAAAGAATACAGGGCTTAAGAATATTTTGTGAATATAGAGATTCAAGATCCTTCCCCCTTTTGTTACCATTACTTGATCAACCTTGTCCTGTTGAAAGAATGAGTGTTGTATATGCTTTGGGCCGTAATCCATGTCCTAGCGCGGTTGAGAAACTTGTCTGTCTTTTGAAGACTGACGATAATGCTTATGTTAGAAGAGCGACTGCATGGAGCTTAGCTAATTATGATAATCAAATTGTTTTGGAGCCATTAATAAATGCTTTGAAGAACGATGTAGCTGCAGTAAGGTTATGGTCATCTAGTTCTCTAGCTGAAATCGGAAATGTTTCTTTGGAAAATGCTCAATTAGCAGCAGAACAACTTTTAATAAGTTTAAAAATAGATAATGAATCAGGCGTAAGAAGTAATTGCATCTGGTCATTGTGTAGATTGTACGAAAAATTAAACAATACATTTCAAGAAAGTTTCGTTGATGAATGTATCAAAATAGCTCTTTTTGATAAAGAACCGTCCGTTATGGAAGAAGCAAAAACTGCCCTGGATTCAATGGGAATGCAAGGTTTTTATAACTAAATTTCTTAATTTTTTTTTAAAAGCATATTACTGGAAAAGTTTATTTATTAGATATTCAATATAAAAATTAAAATTAATTAACTTGTACCAACTGAAACAAAAAATTTTCGTTATTCTATATAAAGTAAAAAGTACATGGTACTTGAATTTAATGCCTCAAAAAACATTGAGATTCAAAATTCATCAAGACGGTAGAGTTGAGGAGACTGTTGAAGGATTTACAGGTAACTCATGTAATGAGGCTACAAAAAATCTTGAAAACGCTCTTGGTAAAGTAACAGTTAAAAATAAAACTTCTGATGCTTTCATCTCTAATCAAAATGAAAAATTAAAACAATTCAATCACGAATCTAATGTCACACTTTAGTACGATTAAAACTCAGCTCAAAGAAGCAGAGCCATTAATTAAAGCCTTAAATAATCTTGGTTACATAATCAACCAAGAAGAAAAGTTTGTTAAAGGCTATAAAGGTAAGTTTACAGCTGTTGACATAAGTATGAATCTGCCTGGCGAAACTAAAGTTGGATTTAAATGGGACAATAACTCGAACGCATATGAATTAGTTACTGATTTAGATCTATGGAAATTTGAGCTTCCCGTAGAAAGATTTATCTCTAAAGTTACCCAAATGTATGCTTACGAAACAATTATTTCCAAAACAAAAGATGATGGTTATCAAATCGTAGAACAAAAAAACCAAAATGATGGTTCTATTGAATTAGTTTTAACTAAGTGGCATAATTAATTTCATATTATGGATTTAATAGATCCATTTGATAATTTTGAAGAGAATGTTGAAATTACGGGCTGGGAGCTTGTACTGGGTGGACAGTTATCAGAAAAAGCAGTTTGGGTTGATGAGGCTAAATGCATTGGTTGCCAGTATTGTGTACACGTAGCTTCTAATACTTTCATGGTTGATGAATTTCATGGTAGAAGTCGAGCTATGAGACAAGATGGAGATAGTTCTGATGTTATACAAGAAGCTATAGATACGTGCCCTGTTGATTGCATTCACTGGGTGAATTTTGAAGAATTAGATGATCTAGAGAATAGTCTCGATAGGGATATGTTTCAATCATTTGGAAAACCACCAAGAATGAATAAACATTAATTTTTAAAAAGATGCAGTATCGGAGATTTGGTCGAACCAATCTTAAGATCCCTATTTTATCTCTAGGTGGTATGAGATTTCAAAAAAGTTGGGAACAATTAGATTTTTCTGAGATTTCAAATGAAGAACAAAATAAAGTAGAAAATATTTTAAATCTAGCAAATAAATATGGCTTAAGTCATGTCGAAACTGCTAAGTATTATGGAACTTCTGAGGTGCAATTAGGAATGGGTTTTAAAAATATAAAAAAAATCCCAAACATTATTCAAACTAAGATCCCTCCAGATAGTGATCCAGAAATTTTTAAGAGAGATGTTATGACAAGTATTGAAAAATTAAAAGTTAAAAGAATTGATTTGCTAGCTATACATGGCATTAATACAGATGAACATTTATATCATGCTGTTAAAGATGGAGGTTGTATTGACATTTTAAGAAATTTGCAAAAAGAAAATTTAATTGGCTCTATTGGATTTTCAACTCATGGAAAATCTTCACTTATTGAGAAGGCTATATCAACAAACTTTTTTGATTATGTAAATTTGCACTGGTATTTCATCAATCAAGAAAATACAAAGGTTATAAATTTGGCAAAAAAGTATGATCTTGGTGTTTTTATAATAAGCCCCACTGATAAAGGGGGACATCTTCATACTCCCTCAAATAAAATGTTGGATCTTTGTAAGCCACTTCATCCTATAGTTTTTAACGATCTTTTTTGCTTAAGAAATCAAAATGTCCATACTCTTAGTGTGGGTATCGCAAAAGAGGCGGATTTTGATTTGCATTTAGAAGCTGTCTCTCTGTTATCAGACTCTGAGAAGTATGTTCCAAAAATAATAAATAGATTAAGGCAGGAATCAATTAATTCTTTGGGTTTAGAGTGGCATTTAAATTGGAATAGAAATTTGCCGAATTGGGAAAATACCCCAGGAAATATTAATATACCTGTTCTCCTTTGGCTTTCAAATTTAATTGATTGGTTGGATATGGAAGGGTTTGCGAAAGCTAGATATCAAT
>QCRA01000028.1 GCA_003212035.1 Prochlorococcus sp. AG-459-D04 | reverse complement strand
GATCAAGATCAAAACAATTAGAACCTGATGAATACTCAACGGGAACCTTCACTTTATCTAACCTTGGGATGTTTGGAGTTGATAGATTTGACGCAATTCTTCCTCCAGGTACCGGTGCTATTTTAGCCATAGCATCATCGAAACCAACCGTTGTTGCTAATAGTGATGGTTCAATATCTGTTAAAAAAATAATGCAAGTAAATCTAACAGCTGATCATAGAGTGATCTATGGAGCTGATGGAGCTTCATTCTTAAAAGACTTGGCTTCCCTAATTGAAGATGAGCCAGAGACTCTTGTCTCCTAAATTTAATTGATTTCTCAAATTAATAATGAAGAAAGAGATTATAAGCTTGAAGCTTATGATTATTTACTTGATCCTTCATTAATTGCTAGTAAACCTTCTGCAATTAGGCATGAATCAAGATTGATGATAGTTAGAAATAGTTTTTTAGAAGAAGATTGTTTAACTAATAAATTTACCAAGAATCTTTTAGATGAATTTAGAGAAGGGGATCTTGTAATTGTAAATAATACTAAAGTTATGAAAGCTAGGTTAAAGGTTGAATTAGAAAATAAGACATTAGTCGAATTATTAGTTTTAGAAAGATCCCATGAATGTGTTTGGTTATGTTTGGCAAAGCCAGCAAAAAAGTTAAAAATAAATAGAAAATTAAAATTAAAATCTCCATTAGCACAAGATATTAATTTGATTGTTGATGGAGTTGATGAAGAAACTGGAGGGAGATTTATTAAATTTCCGGAAAATATAACTTGTCTCAATTCAATGAATGAACTTCTTGATAAATACGGGGAAATCCCTCTTCCTCCTTATATAAAAAATTCTGAAGAAGAATCTTTTCATGAGAAAAGTTATCAAACTGAGTATGCAACAAATCCGGGGGCAGTTGCTGCACCAACAGCTGGTTTACACTTAAGCAAAAGTCTTATTTCCAATCTAAAAAAAAAAGGCGTAATAATCTTACCGATAACTTTGCACGTGGGTTATGGAACATTCAAACCAATTGATCAAGAAGATTTAAGTAACTTA
Organism: Prochlorococcus sp. AG-459-D04; assembly: GCA_003212035.1. Classification (GTDB taxonomy): domain Bacteria; phylum Cyanobacteriota; class Cyanobacteriia; order PCC-6307; family Cyanobiaceae; genus Prochlorococcus_A. The sequence continues at coordinate 14,187 of QCRA01000028.1, read as the reverse complement.
AAACTTCACAAAGAATGGGTAAGTGTTCATAAGGAAGTAGTGGAGGAAATTAAAAGAATAAAGAAAACAGATAGAAAAATAATTGCTATTGGTACAACTAGCGTAAGAGCTCTTGAAAGTTGTTATTCTCACGAAATTAATGACTTTATTCCCATAGCTAAATACGTAGATTTAGTAATTAAGCCAGGTTATAAATTTAAGGTAGTTGATGGATTATTAACTAATTTTCATCTCCCTAAAAGTTCATTATTACTTTTAGTAAGTGCAATGATTGGTAGAGAAAGATTATTAGAATTGTATAAGAAAGCCATAAAAGAAAAATTTAGATTCTTCTCTTATGGCGATGCTATGTATATTTCACCAGATTCACTACTGGAGAAAAAATAGATTTAGGCTTTGACTGGTTCTTGAATGATTCCGCTTGGAACTTCAGTAAACATAATTGATGATAAATATCTCTCTGCTAAATCAGGTAGAACAACAACAATTGTCTTCCCAGCATATTCATCTTGTTCAGCTAATCTAACAGCAGCAGCAGCGGCAGCCCCACAAGATATTCCTACTAATAGACCTTCCTCTTTAGCTAACCTAAGAGCCATCTCAATTGATTCGTCATTTGTTACCTGTTCGACCTTATCAACAATTGATAAGTCAAGGTTCTTAGGAATAAATCCTGCTCCAATTCCTTGGATTTTATGTGGTCCGGATTTAACCTCTTCTCCATTCATTGTCTGTGTAATAACAGGACTGTGTGATGGTTCTACAGCTACAGAAGTAATATTCTTGCCCTTCTCTTGCTTAATGTATCTTGAAACTCCTGTAATTGTGCCGCCAGTTCCAACCCCTGCAACTAGGACATCAATTTCACCATCGCAATCATCCCAGATTTCTGGTCCAGTAGTTTTGAAATGAATTTCAGGGTTTGCTGGATTATCAAATTGACCTGGCATGAAATATTGGGAAGGATTACTTTCTGCAATTTCTTTAGCCTTAGCTATTGCTCCAGGCATACCTTTAGAAGCCTCTGTTAAAACAATTTCAGCACCCAACACTGCCATAACCCTTCTTCTTTCAATTGACATAGATTCTGGCATTGTAAGGATCAGTTTATAACCTCTTGCTGAAGCAGTAAAAGCTAGAGCAATTCCTGTATTTCCAGAAGTTGGCTCAACAATAGTTTTGTCTTTTGTAAGTTTCCCACTTTTCTCGGCATCCCAGATCATGTTTGCGCCGATCCTACATTTGACACTATAAGCGGGGTTTCTACCTTCAATTTTTGCAAGTACTGTAGCTTTCGCGTTTTTAGTAACTGATTTTAATTTTACTAATGGAGTGTTTCCAATAGCAAAACTGTTGTCCTCGTAAATTTTTGCCATTTACTATATTAAGAAAATATATATTAATACTAACTATTATTCAGGAAAAAAGTATATAAGTTTCTATACGGTAAATACTAGGAATTTAGAAATTATTTAGTGCTTCAGAAAAGGTTTTCCATAATTGATCTTGGTCTTCTAATCCAACTGATACTCTAATAAGGTGCGAGGGTATACCAAAACTTTCAGCCCAATCCAACTCGTCATAATGAGCTAGTAAAACATAAGGACAAACTAAAGTAAATTTTGTACCTAAACTAGGTCCTTTAGATAATTTTAGAGAATCATAAAAATTTTTAGCTTTGTTCAATCCTCCATTTAATTCAAAAGATAATAAGCAGCCGTATCCCCCATTAGAAGTAAGTAAAGAATTAAAATTTGGACAATTTTCAGGATGGAAAATATTTTTAATCTCGCTATGAGTCTCTAATCTTTTTTTTAATTTTAAACATGCTTTATTTTGTTCAAAAACTCTTTGATTTACATCTCTACTAACTTTCTCTAGATAAACTATATCTCCATCGGAAAGTATTGGAATATTAATCTCGTTTATTGCATTTCTAAACTGATCAATCCATTTGCTTTTTGGATTTAGTATTAATGATCCGGCAAGAATATCACCACTACCTGAAAAAATTTTTGTAAGTGAAGTAAAAACTATATCTGCATATTCTATGGAATTTATATTTAAATTCGAACCAATTGTATCGTCAACAATTAACGGAATATTTAGCTTTTTTGCAATTTTTGAAATTTTTTTAATGTTTACACATTTGAGCATTGGATTACTCGGTAATTCAATAATTAATGCTGATGGATTTATTCGTTTGATTTCTAATTCAATATCCGCGCAATTTTCTTCTGTAATTAACTTTGCTCCATGAAAGATTTTCATTGGTAATTTAAGTACATCCACATATGGAAAACCAACTTGGAGTGTTGGTTTAGCTGGAAATAATTTATATATGATTTCTAATGATGTATGCAATGCAGACATTCCAGATGAAGTTAAGTGAATATCATTAGAGTCAATTTTTGTAGATTTAGAAATTCTATTTTTTATTCTTTGAGAACATTCATTTACGTAGGATTTTGGAGGGCAATCTTCAAGACCTAGTTCTATAGCGGCAGCTCTTGAAGATAGACCAAGACCAGTGTGTTGCCAAAAATATTTTGCATAAATACTTCCTTCTTTTTCAGTTATTAAGAAAGCTAAATTATTTCTTTTTTCTATTAACGAGAATGGTTCAGAAGTATTTCTATCAATGTATTTTTTAGCTTTAAAAGCTATTCTTTCGTTCGGATATGGCCAGATACTTTTATTGTTGTAGTAATTTTGTTTTTTTACTTTTTCGCATAATCTTTTCACTATGGGGTTTAGCCCGAATCGTGGGTAAATGGACTTCAATAAATTCATGCATTCTTGATCTTTTTCCTCATAATTTATTACATCATTCCAAGTTGGTAATGCTACAGAAACAGCATGAATACTATCAGGAATTGCATATCCCAACTCTAAATTTTTCCATATAGGTTTTTTAAGTAAATCTCTCAATTTTCAGAATTTATTTAAAGCAAATAAAATGTCCGAGATTAAATCGTTTGTATCTTCACATCCAATTGATAATCTGACAAGAGCATCATCTATCCCTAGTAGATTTTTTGTTTTGTCATCAACAGAAGCATGAGTCATCGTTGCAGGGTGACAAATTAAACTTTCAACTCCTCCAAGGCTTTCTGCTAGAGAGAAATATTTGAGAGATTTGCAAAATTTAAAAGTATCCTGTTTATTTAAATTTAATTTTAGGGTGATCATTGAACCTCCAGATTTCATTTGCGATTTTGCTAAATTAAATTGCGGATGTTCTTGATTAAAAGGGTAGATTACTTTACTAATAATTTTATGATTACCTAATTCATCAGAAATAAATTCTGAACTTTTAGTTTGTTGTTCGATTCTTAAAGGAAGAGTTTTTACTCCTCTTGTAATGAGCCAACTATCAAAAGGAGATGGTTGAAGCCCGAGAGCTTTTTGAGAGAAAAGCATCTTACTATTCCATTCCTCATTATTTGTAAGTACTGCTCCGCCAAGTGCGTCACTATGTCCATTAATGAATTTTGTGGTGCTTACAACCGAGAGTGTTGCACCAAGGTCCAATGGTTTTTGAATAAGCGCTGTAGAAAATGTGTTGTCTACAACTACTGGTATTTCGAGTTTATTCGCTTCATCACAAATCGCCTTAATATCGAGTACCTTCAAAAGTGGATTAGTTGGACTTTCTAGCCATATCAAGGTTGGCTCGAAGTTTGAAATCTTTTTGACATTATTTTCGTTTGTAAAGTCTGTGTATAAAACTTCTAGTCCAAATTTCTTGAAAACTTTTTCGAACATCCTCACTGTACAACCATAGAGATTTGACTCGCAGAGTATCTTGTCACCTGATTTCAGTGTTGATGAAATTGCAGTTACCGCGCTAATTCCAGATCCAAAAACTGTACAGTATTTAGAATCTTCTATTGATTTAAGGATGTTTTCTAGAATTCTAAAGTTTGGATTGCCTGATCTGGTGTAGTCGAAATTATCTTTATTTCCATGTTTGAAAGTAGATGTAGAAAAAATGGGAGGCATAACGCATCCAGTTTCTTCAGCAAATGTTTCCCCATGGTGAATAGATAAGGTCTTAAAACCTGGTTTTTTTATATTATTTTCCTCATTTCCCATTATTTTTAAAAATAAGAATTAAATTAAATCTCTCATTTTTTAAAAGAGAGATTTAATAATCCAAAGAAAAGTAGTATTAAACTTTTCTTGAATAATATTCAACAACTAGTAGTTCGTTTATTTCAAGAGCCACCCACTCTCTATCGCATTTTCCATTTATTTTTCCCGTTAATTTAGGCTTGTCTAAATCAAGATGAGGTGGGACATTTGCTAAGCCAGGGAATTCTATATTACCTTCTACAAGTTTTTTGCTTGCTTTGTTTTCTTTAATTCCGATTACATCGCCTGATTTGCATTGATAACCAGCAATATCAAGAACCTTTCCATTAACGGTTACATGACCATGATTTACTAATTGTCTTGAGCCTGGAATGGTACCTCCAAAACCCAATCTAAAACAAACATTATCAAGTCTATTTTCTAAAAGTCTTAGTAGGTTAGTACCTGTAGATCCATCTTGAGCTCTAGCTTTTTTCACATAACGTACTAGTTGTTTTTCAGAAACTCCATAATTAAACCTAAGTTTCTGCTTTTCTTCTAGACGAATTGCATATTCTGATCGCTTGCGACGGGCTTGGCCGTGCTGACCTGGAGGATTAGACTTCTTTGAAGCTTTCCTGGTGAGACCTGGTAGTTCTCCCAAGCGACGCGTAACCCTTAATCTGGGGCCGCGGTATCTTGACATAATTTTAAATTAAATAGAAAATTGCAATAAATTGGATAATTGATTAAATTCAATTAAACTAATTATTACTTAAAATATTATTTTACATCATTAAAGTGTTCAATACTATTAATAAATCAATTACTTCTATACTTCTTTTTATGATTTCGTTTTATCAAAAGTGGTTTTCTCCTTTTTTTGGACCAAGATGCAGATTTATTCCAAGTTGCAGCTCTTATGGATATGAGGCAATTACTAGACATGGTCCTTGGAAGGGAGGGTGGTTAACTTTAAAAAGATTAAGCAGATGTCATCCTTTAACTCCTTGTGGATGTGACCCTGTGCCTGACTAAATGAATGAAAATATTTATTTTTGTTAGGCAGGGATGTTGCCTTTGTGATTCATTAAAAAACAAACTGGCAAAAATAAATCTTAATGAGTTATTCCCTAATCTAGAGGAGCTTAAAGAAATTGATATTGATAGGGTCGATTTATATAAAGATAAATATAAAAAATATGATAATGAAGTACCTGTTATTGCTGTTGAAAGAATTAGGTCCGAGGAGATCATAGAATTGCCTCGCATTTCTCCAAGATTAAAAGATGATCAATTAAAGAATTGGTTTCAAAAAAATATTAGTACCATTCTGGAAAAATAATTTTTTTATATGAGATCTATAAAATTACATAAACTTTTAGATTTGGTAGGAATTATTCCTTCATCAAATCTTATCGATCAAGAAATCAATAATATTTCTTTTAACTCTAAAGAAGTACAAAAAGGAACTTTATTTTTAGGAATGCCTGGTTTAAATGTTGATGGAGGAAAATTTTGTATTGAGGCAATTGAAAATGGCGCAGAGGCTGCCATTATTGGCCCTGTTGCAAAACAGAAAATTGGATCTATTGATCGAAAAAGGATTTTGGTTATAGAGGATAATTTAGATTATATTTTTGGTCAAATAGTCGCTGAGTTTTGGAATAGGCCTTCAAGAAAACTTAAACTTATTGGTGTTACGGGTACAAATGGAAAAACGACGATTACTTTTTTATTGGAATATCTTTTAAAAAAATTAGGAAAAAAAACTGCATTGTTTGGGACCTTATTCAATAGATGGCCCGGTTTCTCTGAAGTAGCTTCTCATACAACTGATTTCGCTGATAAACTTCAAAATAAATTAAATGCTGCTGTTGAGGCAGAATCTGAATTCGCGATATTAGAGGTAAGTTCTCATTCTATTGCTCAAAACAGGATATCAGGATGCGAATTTGAGGCGGCTATTTTTACTAATTTAACTCAAGATCATCTTGATTATCACCCGGATATGGAATCATATTTTCAAACAAAAAGAAAATTATTTTTCCCACCTTACTTAAAAGAAAAAGATGGGATTTGTGTATTAAATCATGATGACCATTGGATATCTAAATTATCATCTGATCTTAAAAAAAGATCTTTATTAGTCTCTACAAAGATTACTGAAAGTGAATTTGAAAATGATGATTTTTTTTTCGTAACAGATAAAAAATTTACTGAAAATGGTTCCACTTGTATTTTTCATACACCTAGGGAAAAAATTCAACTTTTTGTTCCACTTGTTGGTGAATTTAATTTAATGAATGCGATTCAAGCAATAGCAATTTTGTATAAACTAAATTTTTCTTTAAAAGATTTATCAAAGTTAATACAATCTTTCCCTGGTGCTCCTGGGAGAATGGAGAAAATACAAATTGATGATAATGACGTTTCAAGATCTCTTCCAACAGTAATTGTTGATTATGCCCACACTCCTGATGGATTAAAAAAAGTTTTGCAATCAATTAAAAAACTTTGTGAAGGGAAACTAATAACTGTTTTTGGCTGTGGCGGAGATCGTGATCGAAGTAAAAGGCCTTTGATGGGATCAATAGCTGAAGAGTTGTCTGATCAACTTTTTATAACCTCTGATAATCCAAGATCAGAAGAACCCCAAAAGATAGTAAATGATATTTTGATTGGTATAAAAAAAAGAGAAAAAATTACAATTGAAATTGATAGATTTAAAGCAATAAATGAATCTATTAAATTTGCCAATAAAAAAGATATTGTTTTAATTGCAGGAAAAGGACATGAAGACTACCAAATTCTCAATGATAAAGTTATTAATTTTGATGATAGAAAAATAGCTTATAAATTATTAAAAGAAAAAAATAAATCTCAATAAAATTTCCTAATTAAATAAGAAAGATTTTTACGCAAATCATAAGAAAAGTTTCTTAGAATCAATGGAGTTATTTTTAATAAAATGAAAGGCTTAGCCTTAGTTGTAGGCGCAGGTGGAATTGGAACACAACTAGCTAAAGATCTGAATGAAAGTGAAAAAGATTTAGATGTTGTTTTGTGTGGAAGAAAAAGTGAATTTAATCCTTTTTGGGAATTAGATGTAGAGGATTCTCAATCCCTTTTGCAATTGAAAAATAAAATATCAATTCATCCTTCAAAATTAAGGCTAGTTGTTAATGCTACAGGTAGACTTCATAGTGATTCTCTTCAACCAGAAAAAAGATTACAACATCTTGATAAAAAAAATATGATGGAAAGTTTTTCAATAAATGCCTTTTCTCCTATTTTATTAGCTAAAACGATTGAAGAATTTATACCAAAAGATTTTGATTTTAATTTTGCAAGTATAAGTGCAAGAGTTGGTAGCATTGGAGATAATCAAACTGGAGGTTGGTATTCATATAGAGCTGCAAAATCTGCCCAAAATCAGTTTTTTAAATCTTTAAGTATTGAATGGGCTAGACGTTTCCCAAAGGCTGCTATCACATTGCTTCATCCAGGAACAGTAGATACTGATTTATCTAGACCTTTTCATAAATTTGTTCCAGAACATAAATTATTTAGTAAAGAAAAATCCTCCCAATTCTTGATCAATATTATTAAAAATCAATCACCAGAATCTACAGGAAAATTTATTGCATGGGACAACTCGGAGATACCTTGGTAAATAAATTTTTTTTATATCAATAGATCTTTAAGTCAATATTTTTTTTATTTCTCTAGCAAGTAAATCAATCTCAGCTTCTGTAGTCATTTGATGTATGCATGCTCTAAACCATTTTGGATCTTCTAAAACTCTAATCCAAATTTTCTTTTCTCCAAGTTTCTTTACATATTTATCCTTATCTTTAATATTTTCGATATTAAAACTAACAATCCCATTTAAATATTTTTTTTCTAAAACTAATTCAACACCCTTTGATTGATTTAATTCATCCCAAAGTTTTCCACTTAATTTTTTGATATTTTTGTTTTTTTCTTTTTCATTGCAGTCTTTATCCAAAAGATCTAAAGAATTCCGAAGCCCAGCAAGTAAAGGAATACAAGAGGTAGCTATTTCAAATTTCCTTGCATCATCATGAAAAAGATTATCTGAAGGCTCATAAATGCCTTGTTCTTTTTTTAATGATTTCCAGCCAATTATTGTTGGGTCTGTTTCACGAATAAATCTATTTGAGACATAAATGGCTCCAAGTCCTTCTGGTCCACATGCCCATTTGTGAGAAGTTATTGAATATAAATCAGAATAAAAAACTTCTTTTTCAATATTAATGTGCCCAAAGGTTTGAGCACCATCAACAAGTAAATAAGAGTTTTCTCGATTATTTTTTAATTCGATAAAAATTTCTTTTAAAGGAATTTTATATCCAAAGTTCCATAAGATATGAGAAATAATTAGGATCTTAGTCTTACTATTTAGATTTTTCAAAATCTCTAAAATTATATTTTCGTCGTTTAGATTTTTAATTTTTTGGATTGGCAAAATTTTGAATATTAATTTATTTCTTCTGCAAAATTCTCGACTTGCAGCCACTACTCCAGGATGTTCACAGTCACTTATTAACAACTCTTCTCCCTCTTTTACTTTTATTCCCCAAAAGGGCAAAATCATACCGGAAGAGATATTTTCGGTAAAAGCTACATTCTTTGAATTGACACCTAATTTTTGCGCAATGATTCTTTTTGTGGTCAATATTTCTTTGTAAATAAAAGGCCACATATTATTGGTAAATGGTCCTAAATCTTGGATGATCTCCCAAGTTTTAACTATTGCTTCTAGAGAAGATTTTGGTAATGGCCCTTGACCGCCATAGTTGAAATAATACTTATTTTTTAATGCGGGTATTTGATCTCTTAGATTATTTCTCATGGAAATTTATATTATATTTTCAACTCTTGAATTTTTTAAATATTGCCCACCAAAGTTACTGTTCTAAATTCAATATCCTCAATTACTTTCCAAGGTTTAGCACTCCTTTCTGCAAATTTTAAATTTTTAAATCCTAGTTCTTTAAAATCACTTATAAACTCTGGCTCATACCATGCTCCACTAATACATCCTGTCCATAAATCATGATCATTTTGCAATCTTAAAGGAACTTTTTTGTTAGAGACGATATCGCTAATTGCAATTCTTCCATTATCGTTTAAAACTCTTTTTATGTTATTTAGAAGGTTATTTCTAGATTCTGGACTTACCAAGTTTAAAACGCAATTACTTAAAATAATATCAACTGATTTATCTGCGATTAATGGATTTAAATCTTTATCTAATTCATCAAGTTTTTCAATTGAACCTTCTAGAAATTCTGTATTGTTGAAACCTATATTTTTTGTAACTTGTTTAGATGATGATCTTGATAAAGAAAGCATGTCAGGATTCTGATCAACTCCAATAACTTTCCCTTCTTTGCCAACAATTTGGGCACAAATGAAAGCATTTTTGCCACTACCACTTCCAAGATCTAAGACTATATCATTTTTTTGAACATATTTTGTTGGATCACCACACCCATAGTCTCTTTCTATAACCTCTTGAGGAATTACTTCTAGCAATACTGGATCAAACCCAACTGGTGTACAAAGACAACTTTCTTTTTCTTGTGCCGCTGAGCCATATCTTTCTTGAATCGCATCTTTATGATCGAATTGATTAGGTGCTTTATTCGATGTGTTTGAATTACAGCAACTTTCAGACATATTTTTTAAAGGAATATCAGTAAATATAGCCAAAAAAAAGCCCCTTTTTGAGGGGCATGTTCTTTTTTGAAATTAAATTATTTAGTGTAATTAACACCTCTGTAATTTAATTCTGCTTTTTCATTACTTGAAGAAGCGTCATCCATTCTGTTGGTGTATACGTTTCTTCTGTAGGTAAGTTCAACAAGTTGCTTTTTAGCAGCTTCTTTGTTTTGAACGTAGTTTTTACCTCTGTAAGTTAAAGTAGTCATGATTCGATGTGACAACACGGCCATCCCCCGTTCCATGGTATGACTCGAACTGCGCCCTCAAATGAGGGTGAACGAAAAAGTAGCAATTGCTACCAAATAATTATAAGCGTATTTTTGACTACATGTCTAGCTTTTACAAATAGAAACGAAGATTTAATGTTTTTTTAATTATTATCTTAGGTAAATTTTTTTATAAATAGTCTCTAAAAAGGTTTATGTTTATATTTGGTTTAATCTTCATGTAGCTATTTATTTATGACAGGTTTTTTATATTTCTTGGGAAATACTTTAAGGTGGCCAGTGTTAAAGCCAAAAGAATTTTTTTCACTACATGCTTATTTTTCAATTATTTATTTGATAACTTTTACTTTGAGTAAATATGATGTAAGCCAATCAAATTTAGTTTTTACTTTAGGAATTCTTGCACCCCTTTTAATCGCTATTGGTCAAGGACTTCCAATTGATTGCCTTGATATGGAATCATCTTTGTTGAAGGAATTAAAAACTAAATAGTATATATTTCAGTTAAAAAATTTTTATAAAACTTGGACAACTTCGCTTATTTCAGGAATCATTTCTTTTAACTTTCTTTCAATACCCATTTTGAGAGTCATAGTGCTGCTTGGGCAACTACCACATGCTCCTTGAAGTCTGACTTTGACAATTGGACCATCTATTTCTGCAATCTCTACATTACCTCCATCAGAAATTAAAAAAGGTCTTAGCTCGTCAAGGACTTTTTCTACATTTTCGTTTGTCAGCGAGAGTGTTTCAGTACTCATAATTTTGGATTAACTTTATAATAAGCCTAGAAAGAATTCTGATTAATTGCAAAAAAGATAATTTTCTGTTGTGACTTCATCTAAAAACCCCACTAATGACAATAGCTACTTTGATGCAGTCATAGTAGGAGCAGGGATAATGAGTAGTACTTTAGCCCTCCTAATTTCAGAAGTTTTACCAGATATAAAATTTCTTATTATAGAAAAATTAAATTCTCCAGGAAGTGAAAGTTCTGGCGCTTTTAATAATGCAGGTACAGGACATGCCGCTAATTGCGAATTAAACTATACCCCTTTAGATGAAAAAGGAAATCTAAAAATAGATAAAGCGCTCTCAATAAATCGTTCTTTTGAAACATCCATGTCCTTATGGGCCTCATTGTATGAAGCAGGGAAAATTGATATTAAGAAGTTTCTAAAATTTATTCCTCATATTAGCTTTGTTTCTGGTCAGGATAATATTTCTTTTTTAAAAAAAAGATTTCAGAAAATGAACGAAAATCCTGAATTTATCGATATGGAATTTTCTACATCTTTTGATGAAATTTCATCATGGGCTCCTCTAATAACAAAAGATAGAAATCCATCTACTCAAATTGCTGCTACCAGAATAGGTAGAGGAACTGATATTAATTTTGAGGCTTTAACTAAAGAGTATTTGTCATTAGTTTCCTTAAACAAAAATGTTGAAATTAGATACAAAACAGAATTAGTAGATTTAAAGAAAATTGATAAAAAACAATGGGAACTAGAAATCAGTTCTGAAGGTAGAAAAACTGCAATTAGAACTGGCTACGTGTTTCTTGGTGCTGGTGGAAAAACAATTAATTATTTACAAAAATCAAAAATTCCAGAAGCTAAAAGTTATGGTGGATTTCCTGTTAGTGGGAAATGGCTTATTTGCGAGAAAAAAGATCTAACAGAAAAACATAACTCAAAAGTTTATGGTAAAGCTGATATTGGATCGCCACCAATGTCTGTGCCTCATTTAGACACCAGATGGATTGATAATAAAAAACTTCTTTTATATGGACCTTTTGCTGGATTTACAACGAAATTTCTAAAACAAAGTTCATACTTTGACTTATTTAGTTCAATTAAAAAGAATAATATTTTTTCTATGTTAGACGTTGGTTTTAAGAACAACGATTTAGTTAATTACCTAATATCACAATCATTAAAGAACCATAACTCAAGAGTTGAGAATTTAAAGAATATGATGCCATCAGCTAATCCTTCTGATTGGTATTTAAAGAATGCTGGTCAAAGAGTCCAAATAATTAAAAAAACTGAAGGTGGCGGTTCTTTGAAATTTGGAACTGAGATTGTAAATTCTTCTGATGGATCATTATCTGCTTTGTTGGGAGCCTCTCCGGGAGCAAGTACTGCGGTTTCAATTATGGTTGAGGTTCTAGAAAAATCTGTTTTATTTTTAAACGATAAGCATAATCTTCAGAAAAAAATAAATGACTTAATTTATCCAGAACTATCAGTCTCTGAAAATTACAGTACTTTCATAAAAGAAATTAAAAAAAGAAATAATTCCATTTTTGGTTTCCATCCATAATTCTAATTAGCTAGTATTAATCAAGATGTAATAAGAGGAGAATTTTTCTTTCTATATGACTGATATATCGGTTTCAAAAATTAGAAATTTCTGCATAATTGCTCATATTGACCATGGTAAATCTACCCTTGCAGATAGGTTGCTTCAAGATACTGGTACTGTGCAGCAAAGGGATATGCAAGAACAATTTTTGGACAGTATGGATCTTGAAAGAGAGAGAGGAATTACTATCAAGTTACAGGCCGCTAGGATGAAATATAAAGCTGACGATTCCCAAGAATATGTTTTGAACTTAATAGATACTCCAGGTCATGTTGATTTCTCTTATGAGGTTAGTAGATCTCTTCAAGCTTGTGAAGGAGCTTTACTGGTTGTTGATGCAAGTCAAGGAGTAGAAGCTCAAACCTTAGCTAATGTTTATCTTGCCTTAGAAAATAATCTTGAAATAATTCCTGTTTTAAATAAAGTTGATTTACCAGGTGCTGATGCCGAAAAAATAAAACAAGAAATAGAGGAAATTATTGGACTTGATACATCTAATGCAATAAATTGTTCAGCAAAGACTGGAGTTGGTATTAAGGATATTTTGGAAGCAATTGTAAGACGAGTACCTCCTCCTCAAGATGAGATTAAACTACCTACAAAGGCACTCATTTTTGATTCTTATTATGATCCCTACAGAGGAGTGATTGTTTATTTCAGGGTGATATCTGGGTCACTTAATAAGAGAGAAAAAATATTATTAATGGCAAGTAAAAAAAATTATGAATTGGATGAGATTGGAATAATGGCACCTGATCAGCAGCAAGTTGATGAATTACATGCAGGAGAAGTTGGTTATTTAGCTGCTTCTATAAAATCAGTTGCTGATGCGAGAGTGGGAGATACTATTACTCTTTTAAATTCACCTGCGAATGATCCTTTACCTGGTTATAAGACAGCAAATCCTATGGTTTTTTGTGGCTTATTTCCGACCGATGCTGATCAATTCCCAGATTTAAGAGTATCTCTTGAAAAATTACAATTATCTGATGCAGCTTTAAAATATGAGCCCGAAACCAGTAGCGCAATGGGCTTCGGATTTAGGTGCGGATTCCTAGGACTTCTTCATATGGAAATTGTTCAAGAAAGATTAGAAAGAGAATATGACTTGGATCTAATCGTAACGGCACCATCAGTTATTTATAAAGTTAATTTAAATCAGCAGGAACATATCTTTATTGATAATCCTTCTACAATTCCTGATCCACAACTTAGAGAATCAATAGAGGAGCCTTATGTGAAAATGGAAATTTATGCTCCCAATGAATTTAATGGAACATTAATGGGTTTATGTCAGGAAAGAAGGGGAGTATTTATAGATATGAAATACATAACAACAGATCGAGTTACCTTGATTTATGAAATTCCATTAGCAGAAGTTGTTACAGATTTCTTTGATCAAATGAAAAGTAGAACCCAAGGTTATGCATCAATGGAATATCATTTGATTGGCTATAGAAAAAATGACCTTGTTAGATTAGATGTTCTAATAAATTCAGAAAGAGCAGATCCATTAACTTCTATTGTTCATAAAGATAAGGCTTATGGAATTGGCAGAAGTTTAGTTGAGAAATTAAAAGAACTTATTCCAAAACAACAATTTAAAATACCTATTCAAGCATCAATCGGTAGCAGGATTATTGCAAGTGAAAGCATAAGCGCTTTGCGAAAAGATGTTTTATCTAAATGTTATGGAGGAGATATTTCTAGGAAAAAGAAACTTTTAAAGAAACAAGCCAAAGGTAAAAAGAGGATGAAG
>QCRA01000027.1 GCA_003212035.1 Prochlorococcus sp. AG-459-D04 | reverse complement strand
ACTAATTTCTCACGGATTTCGATTCCTATATAATTCCAACTGGTATTTACTAAAGCTAAATCGAATAGAAACTCACCAGCAGCACAACCAATATCCAAATGAAGATTTAATTTAGAATCACCAAACATTTCGCTCAAAGATGGTATTCTCTCAACTTGATTAAAATTACTACTAAGCGGATTAACATGCTGTCTCATACGGTTATTAATTTATTTCTAGGCAATATATATAAGGATGCATAATATTCATAACTATGACAATAGTAAGTTCAAAAGTAGCAGTTTGATGTTTAATTATTATGTGTTTAAAAAGAAAAAGTTTTGAACGTTTTTAATCAACTTTCTATTTGGCTATCCTTTCAAATTTCAATAATTTTGCTTGTTGGTATACCCTTTAGTCTATCCTTCTGGTCAATTAAAAAAAGAAATAAAGCAGTTAGTAAACTTCTATCAATATATTGGAAAATATCCCTTTTATTTTTTATAAGCCTTCTACTTTTAATAGGTAAGTATAATTATGCTCTTGTGGTAACAAATATATCAACATTATTAATAACAGTTTCAGTTTGGTTTTGGAACGACATTAATGATGAATTAAGAGAATATGGTTTTTCTTACTCTCTTACCACAACAACAAAAATATGGAGATGGACGGTAACTTTTATATCTCTCAATTTCCTAATTCAGAGTTTACAAAACTTTAACTGCTTTTCTTTGATTAATTCTGATGAATGTGCAATTTGGCTTCAGCCTTCTTCAAATTTATATATTCTTATAAAAAATTTATTCAATTTTTTCTTCGGCGCTAATTTTACTGAGCCGATAGCGAAATTTTTAGGATTAATTTCATTATTAATCTATACTATAGGCCTTATTCAATGGTTAATAATCAAATTTCCTAAAAATGGAAGAAACTCTTGCTTCTCCGAAAATGGCAGAAATTGATTTAATAAATAATCTTGAAAAAATAAGTTCAGAGATACCAACTAGGATCCTTAAGCTAGAGGGTTTTATTCTAAAAGAAAATCAAAAAGAAAAATTAGAAATACTAATTTTCAAAGGTTTTAGTAGCTCTACCACTCATCCAATTGAGATAGATTTAGAAAAGAAAGTTATAGAATTTCGATATATAGTTATCAACTTTAAACTTTATAAAGCACCCTTAACAGAAACCAAAAATAATCTTATAAGAGAAAATCAAAGTTCAGTTTTCTTTTTAAATCAAAAAAACTGGATTTAAGTAAATTCAATATTAATAATATTGGAACATCTTTTGCATAATTTTGTATTTTGGATTCCAATAAAAGTTTCTTTTTGATAATGCCAACATCTATCACATTTTTGACCATGTGCTTTTATTATTTGAATTTTCCCAAGTGAATTGTTTTCGGTAATAAGAGAATTATCTGCCAAATTTGATACCACTTGAAATTTTGACACTATAAGCCAATCTCTAAATAAATCTACATCTTGATTGCCAAATTCTTTTAGCCAGGTCAATGAGTCTCTTATAACTTTATCTTCAGGCAAATAATTAACTTCAGTTTCTAAAGCTGCTCCAATTATTTGATTGTTCCTACATCCTTCAATAGCCTTATTAATTTCAACTCTTAAATTTCTTAAATTTGCAATGTGCTGATTAAGAATTTGATTTTTCCATGACTGTGCAAATATTGGCCATCCCCGCTGAAATACTGATTTTTCTTTAGTTGAATATGGAATATTTTGCCAAATATCTTCAGCCATATGACAAAGCACTGGAGAAATAAGTACGGCTAAATTTTCAACAACTTTTGACATAACAAACTGACATGATTTTCTCCTGAATTCTGATTTAGAACTTACATATAACCTATCCTTAGCAATATCCAAATAAAAATTTGATAGATCTACAACACAAAAACTTTGCAAGATTTGGAAAAATTTTGAAAATTCATAATTTTCATAAGCATTTGATATTTGATCTGTAACCTCAACTAATCTACCTAACATCCATTGATCTAGGAGAGGCAATTGATCAATTTCAAAACTTTCAATTTTAGGATCATAATCATGAATATTACCTAGAAGATATCTTGCAGTATTACGAACTTTTCTATAAACGTCTGAAAGCTGCTTTAGTATATTTGAACCAATTGGAACATCTACTGAATAATCTACAGAGCTTACCCATAGCCTTAAAACATCAGCGCCATAAGCAGGTTCAGTTTTTTTATTATTACCTCCATTAATAATTATATTTGGATCAACAACATTGCCTAAAGATTTGCTCATTTTTCTTCCGTTTTCATCAAGTGCAAAACCGTGAGTTAAAACTTTCTTATATGGAGGTTTATTGTTAACTGCAACAGATGTAAGCAAAGAAGACTGGAACCATCCACGATGTTGATCTGAGCCTTCTAAATAAAGATCCGCTGGATACTTTAATTCACTTCTTAGTTCACATACTGCGGCCCAGCTAGATCCTGAATCGAACCAAACATCCATTGTATCTGTGCCTTTTTTCCATAAATCTGATTCTTTCGCATAATGATCTGGCAAAAGATTCTTAACATCCCAATCCCACCAAATATCTGCTCCATGTTCACTAAAAAGTTTTTGAATATGATTAATTATCTCGCTATTGAGGAGAATGTCATTTCCATTTTTTTTATAAAAAACTGGAATTGGGACTCCCCATGATCTTTGTCTAGAAATACACCAATCTCCTCTACCAACAACCATAGAATAAATTCTTTTCTTTCCAGTTGCTGGCATCCATTCAACATCTTCGATTGCCTTTAATGCAGATGGTCTAAAGCCGTTGACAGATGCAAACCATTGTTCTGTTGCCCTAAAAATAGTTGGTTTTTTGGTCCTCCAATCATACGGATATCTGTGCTTGTAATTTTCTTGTAATAGAAGCGAATTATTTCCCTTTAAATATTCAATAATTAAATCATTTGCATCTTTCAGGACATTTGATCCTTTGAATTGACCAGAATATTCATTTAGATTACCTTTCTCATCAACAACACATGTTATTGGTAAATTATATTTTTGACCCACATTAAAATCATCTATCCCATGACCAGGAGCAGTATGAACAATGCCAGTACCTGATTCTGTAGTAATATAGTCTCCTCCTACTACAATCCTACAATTTTTATTCTTAGAGGGATGTTGATATTCAATATTTTCCAGTTCAGAGCCTTTTACCTCTAAAAGCACCTTGAAATCTTTATTAAATTTTTTACTTATTTCAGAAGATAAATCTTTTGCAAAAAGATAAATTCGTTTCTCTTCATCGATAGCAAAAACGTACTTTATTTTTGGATTTACTGCAACTGCTTCATTTGCAGGTATAGTCCAAGGAGTAGTGGTCCAAATAGTTATGAAAGAATTATTTTGAAAAAAATCTTTTTTAATATTAAAATTACCTTGGATGAAATTTAATAAAATTTCCTCTGATATTTTAGTTATTTTTAAAGAAACATAAATACTTTTTGAATAATGTTCATCAGGATATTCTAATTCTGCTTCTGCAAGTGCAGTCCTCGAACTTGGGCTCCAATGCACAGGTTTAAGACCTCGATATATGTAGCCATTTAAAAACATTTTCCCAAATACTCCAATCTGAGCAGATTCATAACTTTTCTTAAGAGTTAAGTAAGGGTTATCCCAATCTCCCCATATGCCCCACCTTTTGAAACCCTCCATTTGATTATTAATTTGGACATGGGCATAATCCGTTGCTTTTTTTCTTAGATTTAGAGTATCAAGATTCTTTCTTTCATCAGATTTTAAATTCTGAAGAACTTTTAATTCAATAGGTAGTCCATGACAGTCCCAGCCAGGTACGTAATGTACCCTAAAACCTCTTAGGGTTTTGTACTTATTTATTATGTCTTTTAAAACTTTATTAAGAGCATGTCCCATATGAAGAGCTCCATTTGCATAAGGAGGGCCATCATGTAATGTAAATATTTCTCCTGAGTTGCTTGCACCTAATTGGAAATCAATATTATTGTTAGCCCAAAAATTCTGAATCTCAGGTTCTCTTACAACTGAGTTAGCACGCATTGAGAAGTCAGTTTTGATTAAATTTAAAGTTTCTTTATAAGAAAAGTCTGATTTTTTTTCTTTGCTATTTTGAGAGTTCATACCAAGATATAAAAATTATAGGTGATCAAAAGAATTATTTAAATAAATCTAATACATTATATTGCTTCTTAATTGACCTGTAGTTTTTTTGGAATTTTTCAAATAACCAATTTATTTGATTTCAGACTTTAATTTTATCATTTTTATCATTTCTTACCCACTTTTTTTGAGCTATATTTTTATTATTGCTACCAAAATTAAAAAAATTTGAAGGTTTCGCAAAATTAACAAATACCAGGTTAATTGCCTCTAATATTTTCGAAAAGTTATTTTTAAATTCCATAAAAGTGGTTAATTTTTTCTTTTCGGTATCTGTCAATTGGTACCATCTAGATAAAAAAAGCTCTCTCAGATAAAAAATAACTAATACTGTTAATAAAAGGAATGTTATAAAAAATAATTCATCTATTGTTTTATTTTTTATTATTAAAATCAAACCTATTAATAAATTTAAAAAAGCTTTTATTAAGTCTTTTGGTTTGCCAAGCTCAAGATAAATTATAGGCACAAATAAAAAAATAATCCCGATTACTATATAAAAGATTCCCAGGTAAAATATTAAACTATTCATTAATTTCAATACTTATTTAAATTATAAGAAGCTGATATAGATTAATAAACTTTCTATGAGAATTTCCTTAAGTGCGGTCGGGGAGACTTGAACTCCCACACCCGAAGATACGAGTACCTAAAACTCGCGCGTCTACCAATTCCGCCACGACCGCTCAATAAAATAATAATTGAAAGAGGTTTATTTTAAAAATTTTTTTTCTTAAGATGATTAATTTGACACATTAAAATTAAATAAAATATCTCTTAAAAGAAATTTTTTATATTTGAACATGCAATCAACTTAGAAAATTAGTTATATTATCTAAAGAACATTAAGAAACGATTTCAAATTTAACCAGTAAAAATACAACCAAAAATACTAATTTTTCAAAAACATTTAATTGGCAAAAAGAGATAAAAAATTATGTAGATCCGCCAAGTTTTTGGAATCCAACATTAGGTCTATTTTTTGGCGGTTATTTTCTTGCTTTTCTTAGCATATGGCAATGGTATAGAGGTGTTTGGCCTTTACCTCTACTTGTAGCTACTGCTTTTTTAGCTTTACATATTGAAGGAACTGTAATTCATGATGCTTGTCATAAAGCTGCTCATCCGATTCCTTGGATAAACCAAGCAATGGGTCATGGCTCAGCAATTTTATTAGGGTTTAGTTTTCCAGTTTTTACGAGAGTTCATTTACAACATCATATTCACGTTAATCATCCAAAAAATGATCCTGATCATATTGTGAGTACTTTTGGTCCAATTTGGTTAATTGCTCCAAGATTTTTTTATCATGAAGTATTTTTCTTTCAAAGAAAGCTTTGGCGAAGATATGAATTACTACAGTGGGGAATTGAAAGATCCATATTCATTACAATTATCTTGGCAGGTTTAAAATTTGACTTTATGAATTTAATCTATAATCTATGGTTCGGACCAGCATTAATGGTAGGAGTCACTTTAGGAATATTTTTTGATTATCTACCACATAGACCTTTTCGATCAAGAAATAAATGGATAAATTCTCGAGTTTATCCAAGCAAATTTATGAATTTATTAATAATGGGTCAAAATTATCATCTCATTCATCATCTTTGGCCTTCGATTCCTTGGTTTGAATATAAATTAGCGTATGAAAAAACTAAGCCTTTATTGGATAAAAAAGGTTCCCCTCAAAGGGTTGGGATATTTGAAAGTAAAGAAGACATTTTTAACTTTATCTATGATTTACTCATAGGTGTAAGGAGTCATAGCAAAAAGAGGGGGAAAATCAGAAAAATCATCAATCTGTATCCTGGCTACAAAATAAAAAAATTTTTATTAAAGATAGTCAATAAAACATTTATAGGAAGCAATTAACTCATTCATTCATTATTTTTGGCACTTTAAAATACCTATCTTCTCTCGATGGGCTCAATTCTAAAAGTTCTTCATTGCAGTCAGAATTTTTCTTTTCGTCATTTCTAAATACATTTATTACCTCTATAGCTCTTGTTGTACAGGGGATATCATCTGTATCAATTTTTTCAAGTTGTCTAATATAATCCAAAATCTTTTCTAATTGCTCGGCATGATTACTAATTTCATTCTCGTTAAGTTCTAATCTCGCCAAATGAGCAACTTTTTTTACTTCCTCTTTGGTTATTTTCGTCATACCTTTAATATATTTCTTATCTAAATAATAGTTTATTAAAAATATTTTATTAATATATTCCTCGATTTTCAAATAATTATAAATATAATCACATTTTTTTAAAAATCAATATTAATTAAAAGTCTTATTCATTTTTCTAAGCTTAAATATGTTATTAGATAAATATTGAAAAATAAAAGAAGAATTGTTTCCAAAAAATTTTTTTTATCGGCACTCTAAACTTGTTGCCCCTGATTTAATAGGCTGTTACCTCACAAAAAAAAATAATAGCATAGATCAAGTTAAGGGGATTATTGTTGAAACTGAAGCTTATTCACAGGAAGAAGAGGCCTGTCATGGCTACCGGAAAATGACTGAATCAAATAAATCATTATTTGGCACACCTGGAACATTTTATATTTACAAATCTTATGGTATTCATCACTGTTTAAACATTGTTACTGATAAAGAAAATTTTGCGAGTGGTGTATTAATAAGATCAGTTTTTATTTCTAAAAAGAATGAAAGATTAGCCTCTGGACCAGGCCTGGTTACTAAGGCATTCAATGTAGACATTTCATTTAATTCACTTGAAGTTTTTAATAACAAATCTTTATGGATTTCTCCAAGAGACTCTATTGTAGATGAAAAAGATCTTATTCAAACTACGAGAATTGGCATATCAAAGGCAAAAAATATAAAATGGCGTTGGTATCTCAAAAATAGTATGAGTGTAAGTAAAAGATTAAAAGGTGACAAAACACCTAAATTAAAATAATCATTTATCTATTTAAGCGTAATGCAAATTTGGCCTCATAAACATATCCACACATTAGCTAATTTTTCAATTTTAGATTATGAGTCAGTATTTGAATTAGCTAATAAATTTGATGCACTAAAGAATGCAGAGACGAAAAAGATACCGGCCTTACAAGGGACTTTGGTAACCTCTTTATTTTTTGAAGCTAGTACAAGAACAAAAAATAGTTTTGAGCTTGCAGCAAAAAGGCTTTCTGCTGATGTCCAAACGTTTGCACCATCGTCTAGTTCATTAACAAAAGGCGAGACAATAATAGATACAGCTATAACTTATTCTGCTATGGGGGCGGATACATTAGTTATAAGACATTCATCAAGTTACATAACCTTTGAAATCGCTAAAAAACTGGATGCGATAAATTCCAAGACTTCGGTTCTTAATGCGGGAGATGGATTACATAGTCACCCTAGCCAAGGATTGCTTGATATCTATACATTGATAAAATTCTTTTCCAAAAAAACACTGAA
The DNA here is from genome assembly GCA_003212035.1 of Prochlorococcus sp. AG-459-D04. Taxonomy (GTDB): domain Bacteria; phylum Cyanobacteriota; class Cyanobacteriia; order PCC-6307; family Cyanobiaceae; genus Prochlorococcus_A. The sequence goes on along the minus strand of QCRA01000027.1, from coordinate 8,070 downwards.
TCCAGAGGTTTTAAATTCCAAAAAAATTTTAATAATTGGAGACGTTAATCATTCAAGAGTTGCTAGATCAAATCTTTGGGCTTTGAGTGCATTCGGCGCAGACATAATCTTATGTGGTCCTAAGACATTAATACCTGATGAATTTATCAATTTTTTAAAAACTCCCACGCCAAATCAAATAGAAGATCCCGTTAAATCAAGAGGTTCAATAACAATTTCAAGATCATTGGAAGAATCAATAAAAATCGCAGATGCGATTATTGTTTTAAGACTACAAAAAGAGAGAATGATGGAAAATTTACTAAGTAGCATTGATTCATATAGTTTGGATTATGGCTTAACCCCAGAGAAATTATCTTTAAATAGTAAAGAAATTCCAATTCTTCATCCTGGTCCCATAAATCGAGACATTGAAATAAGTAGTAAAGTAGTAGATCAATATCCTAATTGCTTAATTAATAATCAAGTTGCAAATGGAATTCCCATAAGAATGGCTTTGCTTTATCTATTACAGAAATACAACAAATAATCTTAAAGCAACTTAAGACTTTCAGTAAAGAAACCATAGAATAATCCTAATCTTAAAGAATCTAATAAAAGTACTAAAAATTTCTTTTTCCTTTCAAATCTAAAATTTCTTCTTAAAACTATTAAGATTTCGATAAAAACTACCGATAAGAAAGCAGATACAGGGTCCATTAGTTCCACAACGGCACTTACCATACCAAGAGAACTTCCAAAAAAGTAGCCAATTAAAAGAGTAATCAATGAAATTGAATATCTTCGCCATGGATTATTAGCCCAAATACTTAATGTCTGAATATTTTCCACAATTTTTATCTGAAATTTTGTCTTTTGAGGTTTAACAACCATTTTGTATTAAACTAAGCCGCTTCAGAGTTTGATTGAATTTTACTATTTCCTTCTATTAATTCAAGCAATGCTTCAAACTGAGCCATTAAACCTCTCAACTCGCCTGGTTCAGGGAAAAGATTATCTTCTTTTATTCCTAAGTGCATTTCTCTGAGCTCTTGTCTTAAATAGCGAATGTGGCTAATGACTTGCTCTCTTTTGGCTTGCGACATGATGTTAATTATGACAATATCATTTTAAGAGAGAATATTTTTTAAAAGGAGAGATTGCATATTTATGATTGAGAATGAAGATAAATTACCCATAAAAAAAAGAGATTGAAAAGATTCTGAATATTGAATATTTCCATATCTATGAAAATATTTACTTATTATTTATATCAATTATAAATAATTACTTGAGGCTTTATTATTAGAATATATTGACTTTTCTCAAGATGAAATTCATTTCTGAAAATCAAATAAGTGAGGAACTAGTAAGTTCTTTTGACGAAAAAATGACTCTTGAGCTCGCCAAAAGGCTAGAAGAAGATAACTATAATACTCCATTTGATGGTTTAAAAGACTGGCACTTACTGAGGGCTCTTGCAATTAATAGACCTGAATTAACAACTAATTATATCCATCTTCTCGATCAGGAACCGTTCGATGAAAACTAAAAGTAAAGACTCTAAAATAAATGTTCTTTTATTAATAACAGGGAGTATTGCAGCTGTAAGAATTCCATTATTAGTAAGCCAATTAGCGAAAGAAAATTACGAAATAAGATGCGTTTTATCTAAAAATGCAGAAAAATTAATAAAGCCGCTTTCTCTTTCTATCCTGAGTAGAAACCCTTGTATTTTAGAAAATGATCAATGGTCCAATAGTCAATCAACACCTCTTCACATAGAACTAAGTAATTGGGCTGATATTTTAATCATTGCGCCTTTAACAGCGACAACATTATCAAAATGGGTAACTGGAAATGCAGAAGGATTGATCCCAAGCATCTTAATAGCAAATATAAAGCCAATTATTGTTGCACCAGCAATGAATACACAAATGTGGCTCAATAAAGCTGTCCAAAAAAATTATGAGAATTTACAGAATTACGAAAATGTTTTGTCTTTGCAACCAAGTGAAGGGCTCTTAGCATGTGATGCTATTGGCATCGGTAAGATACCTCCAAATGATTTAATTCAATTAGCTCTTGAATTTATAGCTTCACACAAACAAAATGAATATCGCAAAGATTTACTTAATAAAGAAATTCTAATAACTGGAGGGTGTACCTCAGAGAAAATTGACGCGGCAAGGCACATTACTAACAAAAGTTCTGGAGCTATGGGCCTACTTCTTTCTCAAGTAGCGAGGTTCAGAGGAGCACAAGTAAAATATGTCCATGGGCCTCTGAAAATCGATAAGAATCTTACTGATGGAATAAAAAGATATGAAATTGAAACTAGTGTTGATTTAATTAGGGCACTTAATAATGAAATATCAAATTGCGATTATTTTTTCATGAATGCAGCAGTATCTGATTTCAAGATAACCTCTAATACATTAGCTAAAATTCCAAAAAATAAAATTAATGCTCATTTAAATAAAAACTTTGAGCTAGTCCCAGATATTTTAAAAACAATTTGTAAATCAAAAAAAGATAACCAAGTTTTTGTAGGCTTTTGTGCTTTTACAGGATCTATCGAAGAAGCACGAATAAGAATTAAAGAAAAGATTATCCAAAAGGGTTGTGATTATCTATTCGCAAATCCAATTGATCTTGAAGGCCAAGGATTTGGCTTTTTGGCACAAAATGAAGGTTGGCTGTTCGATACAAACAATATGGAACACTACATTAACAGAACATCAAAAATTGATCTAGCAAATAAATTAATAACCCAAATTATTTCATTAAAAAAATAAAAAAAATTTTTTAATTTGTATTTTTTTGTAATCTTAATCATTAAAAATAATGTGATAGCTTAAAATAATTCCAGTTTTTTAAAAAATCTAAAAAGCTACGGGTTGTTTCGAGGATTTAAAAGTCCTATCTTTTATGGTCCTTTCCCTTGTAATATCCGTACTGAACTATTTAGATGACCTTTATTCAATCGTCTCAGAACTTTACTGCAACTTTAATTATGAGAATTCGTTCTTTCTTAGCTTTTGTTATTTCAATTTGTATAACTTTTGCTTTCGTACCTGTTAAAACATTTGCTTTTTCTGAAAGAGGAAATGCACAATTCACAGATGTTGTTAACACAGGAAAAGCTAATGATTGCCCTTCATTGGACTCATCTCTTGTCGGATCAATATCTCTAGGGAATGGAGATACCCTTAAAGGAATATGCATGCATCCAACAGAAGTTTATGTAAAAGTGCCAGGGACAAAAAGAAAAGCAGCAGAATTTGTTTCTACAAAAATTATTAGTCCTAGAAATAACACCACAGTGACAGAAGTTTATGGAGATATAGATTCAGGAACTTTTACCGAAAAAGGTGGTATTGATTTTCAACTTATTACTGTATTAACTCCTGGTGGTTTAGAAGTGCCATTTGCATTCTCAGCAAAAGATCTTACAGCTGATTTACCTTCATCTATTGAGCCAGGCACTGAGGTTAGTGGTTCAACATTTACACCTAATTACAGAACTGGTGATTTTCTAGATCCTAAGGCAAGAGCTAAAAATACTGGTGTTGAATATGCTCAAGGTTTAGTTGCATTAGGAGGAGATGACGAAGAACTTGCAAAAGAAAATATTAAAGTTGATGTAAACGGTACTGGCGTTATTACTCTTTCAATCAACAATGTAGATTCTGACACTGACGAATTTGCTGGAACTTTTGAAGCTATCCAACCTTCAGATACAGATATGGGTTCAAAGGATCCACTTGATGTAAAAATAATTGGGGAGCTTTACGGAAGAAAGGCATAAATCCTACTTAAGAGAAAAAGGGGGTTAAACCCCTCTTTTTTTTTCAAAATTTTTCTTTATCAATTTAAAAAAATGGAATTACAACAAAAAACCAAAACAGATACTAATGGGCTAATACCGCCTTATGGAGGGGAACTAAAAAATTTAATTATCAAAGATAAAAACCTTAAAAAAAATCTTATCTCTAAAGCTACTTATGAGTTTGAATGTAGCGAGAGAAATGCATGCGATGTTGAACTTTTGATGGTTGGAGCTTTTTCTCCATTGGAAGGTTTTATGGATGAAAATAACTACAATTCGGTAATTAAAAACAATAGAGATACAAATGGGTGGCTTTTTGGCTTGCCTATTGTATTGGATTCAAATAATGAAAAAGTAAAAGCTGGAGAGACAATATTGCTTACTTTTAAAAAACAAAAAATAGCAGTTTTGGAAGTTAGCTCTAAATGGGAGCCTGATAAATCCTTAGAGGCTGAACTTTGTTATGGTACTAATTCTTTAGATCATCCTGCTGTTAAGATGATTTTTAACGAGAGAGGGAGATTTTATATAGGTGGAAGAGTTTATGGTTTTGAACTACCAATTAGAGAATTCCCCTGCAAAACCCCAGAAGAAGTTAGATCTAAACTGCCATCAAATCATGATGTAGTTGCATTTCAATGCAGAAATCCAATTCATAGAGCACATTATGAATTATTTACTAATGCCTTACTCTCAGATAATGTCTCATCTAACTCAGTTGTTTTAGTTCATCCAACTTGCGGGCCAACTCAACAAGATGATATACCTGGAAAAGTTAGATATTTGACCTATAAAGAATTAGAAGAGGAAATATCTGATGAAAGAATAAAATGGGCTTTTTTACCTTACTCAATGCATATGGCAGGGCCAAGAGAAGCTCTTCAACATATGATAATCAGAAGAAATTATGGCTGTACCCATTTTATTATTGGTAGAGATATGGCTGGTTGTAAGTCATCATCAACTGGTGAAGATTTTTATGGCCCATATGACGCCCAGAATTTTGCGAATAAGTGTGCAGATGAATTGATGATGAAGACTGTTCCTTCAAAAAATTTAGTTTATACGAAGGAAAAAGGATATATTACAGCTGAAGAAGCTAAAGAATTTAATTATGAAATTATGAAGCTTAGTGGTACTGAATTTAGAAAGAAATTGAGGAATGGTGAACCAATTCCTGAATGGTTTGCATTCAAAAGTGTAGTAGATGTTCTAAGACGCTCTTAATAATGTTTTATTATTAGTATCATATAATTATTAAAAGATAATTTATCGTGAACAAACGTTGGAGAAACGTAGGACTTTATGTTCTAGCCGTTATTACTGTAATTTTCATTGGTACTTCTGTATTTGATAAACCTAGTACAGAAAATGCTACAAAAACTTTAAGGTATAGTGATTTTATAGAGGCAGTTCAAGATAAAGAAATCAGTAGAGTACTAATATCTCCAGACAATGCAACAGCCCAAGTTGTTGAAAATGATGGAAGCAGATCTGAGGTCAATTTAGCCCCTGACAAAGATCTTTTAAAAATCCTAACTGAAAATAATGTAGATATTGCTGTAACTCCCACAAAATTAGCTAATCCATGGCAACAAGCTATAAGTAGCTTGATTTTCCCAGTACTTTTAATTGGAGGCCTATTTTTTCTTTTCAGAAGATCCCAAAGTGGGAATGCTGGAGGCGGTAACCCTGCCATGAGTTTTGGCAAGAGCAAAGCCAGACTGCAAATGGAACCATCTACACAAGTAACTTTCTCAGATGTTGCTGGTGTTGAAGGTGCAAAATTAGAACTAACTGAAGTTGTAGATTTTCTTAAGAGTCCAGACAGATTTACTGCAGTCGGAGCAAAAATCCCAAAAGGAGTTCTCCTTGTAGGCCCTCCTGGTACAGGAAAAACATTGCTAGCAAAAGCAGTAGCTGGAGAAGCAGGAGTACCTTTTTTCTCAATATCAGGTTCAGAATTTGTAGAGATGTTTGTAGGAGTTGGGGCTAGCAGAGTTAGAGATCTTTTTGAACAAGCAAAAAAGAATGCTCCTTGTATTGTGTTCATTGACGAAATAGACGCAGTAGGAAGACAAAGAGGTGCTGGTATGGGAGGAGGGAACGATGAAAGAGAACAAACATTAAATCAACTCCTAACCGAAATGGATGGTTTCGAAGGTAATTCAGGAATAATAATAGTAGCTGCCACCAACAGACCAGATGTCTTAGATTCGGCCTTAATGCGCCCTGGTAGATTTGATAGACAGGTAACAGTAGATAGACCAGATTACGCAGGAAGATTACAGATATTAAATGTTCATGCGAAAGATAAAACTCTTTCAAAAGATGTTGATTTAGATAAAGTTGCTAGAAGAACTCCTGGATTTACTGGTGCAGATTTAGCTAATCTTTTAAATGAAGCAGCAATACTAGCAGCTAGAAAAGATTTAGATAAAGTAAGTAATGATGAAGTCGGTGACGCTATCGAAAGAGTTATGGCAGGTCCAGAAAAGAAAGATAGAGTAATCAGTGATAAGAAAAAAGAATTAGTTGCTTATCACGAAGCTGGTCACGCACTCGTTGGGGCATTAATGCCTGATTATGACCCTGTAGCAAAAGTCTCAATAATTCCCAGAGGTCAAGCTGGAGGTTTAACCTTCTTTACTCCAAGTGAAGAAAGAATGGAATCTGGTCTTTACTCTCGTTCTTACCTTCAAAATCAAATGGCTGTAGCTCTTGGTGGAAGAGTTGCTGAAGAAATTGTTTATGGAGAAGAAGAGGTAACAACTGGAGCTTCAAATGATTTACAACAAGTTGCTAATGTAGCAAGACAAATGATCACTAAATTTGGCATGAGTGACAAAATAGGTCCAGTCGCTTTAGGTCAATCTCAAGGAGGAATGTTTCTTGGAAGAGATATGAGCTCTACAAGAGATTTCTCTGAAGACACAGCCGCAACAATTGATGTAGAGGTTTCAGAACTTGTTGATGTTGCCTATAAGAGAGCTACAAAAGTTCTATCAGATAACAGAACTGTTCTAGATGAAATGGCTCAAATGCTAATTGAAAGAGAAACTATAGATACTGAAGATATCCAAGATTTGCTTAATCGCTCAGAAGTAAAAGTCGCAAACTATATATAAGCGCGAATTTTTAATTTTTGATGAATAATAAAGAAGATTCTTTTTTGGAGTTCCTGAAAATGGAGTCTTTTTTTTTACTTATCAAACCTGAAGATAGTATTTACACAAATACCTCTATAAGAAATTCATTTTTTGAAGATTTAGAAAACTTAGTAAAATTAGGATTAAAGAATATTGAAATAAGTTGGTCTAACAACGAAAATTGGTTCGATTTTGTATCCGATATCAAAATTAAATATCCAAGAATTAATTTAGGCTCTGCCTCCATAGTTAATAAGCAATCAATAGAAGATTTCTCTCAAAAAAATAGATTCTAATATTGTTAGATGTCCTGATGAAAAGGTATCAACAGAAATGATCGAGAGAATTAAGGAATTAAAGCGTCAAGGAGACTCGTGCGGCGGTGTTATTGAATGTCTAGTAAGAAATGTTCCCTCTGGTCTTGGAATGCCTGTTTTTGATAAATTAGAAGCTGATTTAGCAAAGGCTTTGATGTCTTTGCCTGCAACGAAAGGCTTTGAAATAGGTTCAGGTTTCTCTGGAACTTATTTAAAAGGAAGCGAACATAATGATGCGTTCATCAAGTCTGATGATATTAGTAAGTTAAGAACAACATCAAACAATTCAGGCGGTATACAGGGCGGAATAAGTAATGGTGAAAATATCGAGATGAAGATAGCTTTTAAACCTACAGCAACGATCGGGAAAGAACAGAAAACAGTAAATGCTGAAGGTAAAGAAGTACTTATGAAAGCAAAAGGGAGACACGATCCATGCGTTCTACCAAGAGCAGTTCCCATGGTTGATGCTATGGTTGCTTTAGTACTTGCTGATCATTTGCTTCTAAATCATGCTCAATGTGACTTAACAAATAAGTAGTAGTTTTTTTGAATAAATTATATTTATCCTTAACTTAATTATTTTTGAGCCATTCAAATATTTTTGGATCAAATTTTTTATTTTTGATAGCTTTATTTCCAATTACGACTGCTTTATACCCTAAAGATTTATAAGTTTTTAAATCATTAATTGATAGTTCTCCAGCAGCAATGAAATCAATTTTTTTATAGTTGAGTATATTTATCGAACTATCTTTACTTTTTATTGGGTAAATTTTGATAATGTTGCAAT
>QCRA01000026.1 GCA_003212035.1 Prochlorococcus sp. AG-459-D04 | reverse complement strand
TAATCTTTCATTTATATTTGAGCCGATTTTTGCGCTGATTATAAAGAAAATATTAAGAAATAGAATTAAACAGCCTCGCTATGATTTGCAAGTAACCTTTCAACTTCCTCAAAACCCTCTTTAGCTGAATTTATTGCAAGTCCCTCGCTAACTTTTTCTTCTGATATCAATTTTGCGGATATTTTTTTTAAAAGAGATTCTTTATTTTCTCTTAGTGAGCTAACAATTTCCTCTTCAATAATAGATTTTATTGCTTTTGAAATTATTTTTTTGTCATTTGCTTCCTCAAATGTGCCCTGGACTAATTCCTGAATAAATAATCGATGTATCTCACTACTCCTTAGAAAGCTTTCTGTGGCATTAATAATTCCTTCAACGAGAGCTTCATCAGGTTCAGAATTATTTTCTGCCAGCTTAAATTCCCAATCTAAATGTCTTCTTTGCCAACCTGCTGAGTGGAGACTGGGCATGACTGTCTGTGAATAAGTATCAACTGACATTTCATAAATTCTCTCTGCTAATTTCTCGCACCAGTCTTTACCATGCTTTTCTAGATTTTTCTGCATAGCTTGCCTTGGAACAGCATGACCACCATGATGACTGTGACATACTCCATCAGGACATTCGATTGCTTTTATACTCATTAGGATTATTTAGTATCTATATATTCTAGATAGCTATTTTTTATAGAAAAGAAAATATATTTTTAACAAAAATCCAAGACTTTTGACTTTCTTCAATTTATATTTAGTATGTTTAAAAAATAAATAAATTGACAAAGATACTTATTCCATTTGAAACAAGCTCTGGTGAAAGGAGAGTTTCAGCTACACCAGAAGCGGTAAAGAAATTAAAAAGCCTTGGATGTGAAGTTTATATTGAAAGTTCAGCAGGAAAATTATCAGGATTTAGTGACTTATCATATGAAGAATCGGGCGGAACAATAATAAATAACTTAGATCAACAAATTTGGGGTGAAGCCGACTTAGTATTTTGTGTTCAAACTCCCTCAGAGGATAATTTAACTAAATTAAAGAAAGGCGCTGTTCTTCTTGGTCTTCTTAACCCATATGGTAATAAGGAACTTCTTAGGATTATAAATAGTAATAAGATTTCAGCTTTATCACTAGAGTTGCTTCCAAGGATTAGCAGAGCTCAATCTTCTGATGTTCTTTCTTCACAGGCCAATATTGCTGGATATAAAGCAGTTCTTTTAGCTGCAAGTGAGTTAGATAGATATTTTCCTATGCTTATGACTGCAGCAGGGACAGTCCAACCTTCCAAAGTAGTGGTTCTTGGCGGAGGCGTTGCAGGATTACAGGCAGTTGCAACAGCAAAAAGACTTGGTGCAATAGTATTTGTATCTGATATTAGACCTGCTGTTAAAGAACAAGTAGAGTCCTTGGGAGCAAGATTTATAGAACTTCCTGAACTGGACGAAAAGCCAGGAGAGGCAGGAGGTTATGCAAAATCTGTAACACCCGAATTCCTTTCAAAACAGAAGGCAATTTTAACTAAATATTTATCTGAAGCTGATGTTGCTATTTGTACTGCGCAAGTTCTAGGTAAAAAGGCTCCTCTTTTAATAGACTCTCCCATGATTGAAAAAATGAGACCTGGTGCAGTAGTGATTGACTTAGCAGTTTCTCAAGGAGGTAATTGTGAAGGAACAAAATCAAATGAAACTATTGTCAAAGATGGAGTAAAACTTATAGGTGCTGGCGAATTACCCTCATCAGTTCCTTATGATGCAAGTTCACTTTATGCTAAGAACTTAACATCTTTGATTACACCTTTTATAAAAGATGGTGTAATTAAATTAGATAAAGAGGATGAACTCATTTCTGGATGTTTATTAAGCGATGAGGGAGTTGTCCTTCAAAATAAAGTTTTTGAAAATTGAGGTTTTAAAATTATGTCTTTTGTCAGTCTTCTTTGGGTTCTTTTACTTGGTAGTTTATTGGGTCTCGAGTTAATTGGAAAAGTTCCTCCTACTCTTCACACACCTTTAATGAGTGGAGCAAATGCAATTTCAGGAATAACAATGCTGGCAGCATTGACTTTAATTGTTAAAGCAGAAGGTAACGTGCCACTTTTAATCATTGGTTCAGTTTCTCTTGGATTTGCTCTTTTCAATGTTGTAGGCGGTTTCTTTGTAACTGATCGAATGCTCTCCATGTTTAGTCGTAAACCATCAAATAAGAAGTAATTTTTAACATGAATCTACCCGTAATCATTAAATTCGTTATTGACCTTCTAGCAGTACTTTTACTGGCTTTGGGAATAAAAGGATTGTCAAAAGTAAAATCAGCAAGGGATGCCAATAGATTAGCTGCATTTGCAATGTCTCTATCAGTAGTAGGATTACTTTCTTATTATTTAGGCACTTCTGGCATTGCTATTCAGTCTTGGATTTGGATAATAATTGGATCAATCATAGGTAGTTTATTCGGAGCAATACTCGCAAAAAAAGTACCAATGACGTCCATGCCTGAAACAGTGGCATTGTTCAACGGTTGTGGAGGAATGTCATCACTTTTAGTGGCCTTAGGAGTAGCTATTTTCCCTATATCTGGTGGCCAAGAAAATTTTGATTTTTTTAAGTCACTTATTAACGAAGTTTCAATATCTGTTTCTATTTTTGTTGGTGCCATAACTTTCACAGGTTCAATTGTAGCGATGGCAAAGTTACAGGGATGGTTGTCAACTCCAGGTTGGACTCAGAGTAAAGTTAGACATTTTGTAAATATTGTTTTTGCAGTTGCTTCTTTGATAGCCTTTTTTGATTTGATAAACGGCAATACAAGTTCTATTTGGCTTTTAGTTATATTTTCTTCTTTCTTAGGTATTGGAGTTACTTTACCAATTGGTGGAGCTGATATGCCAGTAGTTATATCTTTATTAAATAGCTATTCAGGGATTGCAGCAGCAGCAGCAGGTTTCGTTGTAGATAGTCAGCTTTTGATAGTAGCAGGCGCAATGGTTGGAGCGGCAGGTCTAATACTTACTCAAGTAATGTGCAAGGGGATGAATAGATCATTGGTCTCAGTTCTTTTTGGAGGATCTTTATCTGCACAAAGTACAGTCTCTTCTGGTTCAGGAGAATATACAAATATAACTTCTTGCAGTGTTGAAGAATGTGCATTGACTTTAGAGGCAGCCAACAAGGTAATTATTGTTCCTGGTTATGGTCTAGCAGTAGCTCAAGCTCAACATACTTTAAGGGAAGTGACAAAAAAACTAGAGCAAAATGGTATTGATGTTGTTTACGCAATTCATCCTGTAGCAGGAAGGATGCCTGGACATATGAATGTACTTTTGGCAGAAGCAGATGTTCCTTACGAACAACTTAAAGAGATGGACGTTGTAAATCCTGATTTTCCAGCAACGGATGTCGTTTTAGTTTTAGGAGCAAATGATGTGGTTAATCCTCAAGCTAAAAATGATAGCTCTTCTCCTTTATATGGCATGCCAGTTCTTGATGTGCAGGAAGCAAGAACTGTATTTGTAATTAAACGTGGTATGAGTGCAGGCTACTCCGGAATAAAAAATGATTTATTTGATCTGCCAAATACCTCAATGGTCTTTGGTGATGCAAAAAAGGTACTGAATGAATTGATTGGAGAATTAAAGGATCTAGGAGTTGGAGAGAAATAATAGTATATCTTTTAGTTTTTCAGATTACTTAAAAAATAAGCCATTTCGAGAAGTCTTACCTTGGATAGGTGGCGACTTACAAACTTTGAGAGATACTTTTGTTATTGATTTTGGTAAATCAAAAAAAAATAAAAAAATATTCTTTCCGATTAATAAAATTCTTTCTAAAAAATTTGAATTTGATTATCTTCTAGGGTTCTTAGAATTACCTGAAAACTTAAACTCACTTAGGGGTTATGTAATCGTTACACATGGTTTAGGGGGCTCAACTAAACGCTTTGGGTTAAGAAGAATCTCTAGAAAATTAGCAAATAATGGTTTTGGAGTTCTTAAATTAAATCTAAGAGGATCTGGATCTGCGAGATATTTAGCGAAAGGAAATTATTGTGCTAGATGCTCCAGTGATGTTATTTCAGCAATTAATTATTTTAAAAAATTCATTAATTTAGAGTTTAAAGATCTTCTTAAGATAAATAATCTTCCAATTTACGGAGTTGGATTATCTTTAGGCGGAACAATTCTTTTAAATGCCTGCTTAGATTACGACGAAAACAAGGGAGAAAAACTTTTAGATGGCCTAGCCTGTGTGAGTAGCCCTTTAGATTTATCATCATGCAGTCTCTGTATAGAAAAATCTAGAAATTATATCTACCAAAAATGGTTACTTCACCGCTTAAAAAATCAGTTATGGGACGGATTTAATGATGAAGGAAAAATCCTTAATAATGAGAAATTAAGAAAAAAAATTAGAAATTTAAAAAGTATAAGGGAATTTGATCAGAAATTTACAGCTCCAAGTTGGGGATTTAATTCTTTAGAAGATTATTATGTTAAAGCTTCTCCAATATTTAGAATCCAAAACTCAATAAAAAAATTACCTCAAATGCTTTTTATTCATGCCAAGGATGATCCTTGGGTTCCATATAATACAACTTTGAATTTAAGAGGAAAATTTATTGATAAATTTACTATTTTTATAACTGAAAAAGGCGGTCATAATGGTTTTCACTCGATTAATGGCTGCTGGTCAGACGAGGTTGTAAAGAACTGGTTTATTAGTATCTAGGACTATTTAAAAATGGTGTTTTTTTAAAAATCCATTTTTCTATTGGTTTACCGTTAATAATGTGTGAGGTAAAAATTTCTGAAATTTTTTCTGGAGAAACTTTCTCGTACCAAATACCATCAGGCCAAACAAGAAGAATTGGGCCGTTCTTACATATTCTTAAACAGTCAGCTTTTGATCTTAATATATGAACGTTTTTTGTACATGGATCATTCTCAAATTTTTTTAAAGTCTTTTTCAGACATTCCCATGTTTTTTGACCTTCATTGCCTTTAAAGCATTTCTGTTTTGAGGGTGTTGCGCATAGTAGGATATGCTTTTTAATGTTCACTTTTATCCAATACTTACGTATTTTTTCCCTTTTTTAATTTCTTGCTTAACAAAAAGTCTGGCCCAATTGTCTACTTCAAGAATTTCCTCTAATTTTGGACTTAAATTCAAATTCTCCATATGTGATTCACAAGCTTTACTTATAAATGTTGGAATTTCTTGAAAAGAAATTTTTTCTTTAAGGAATTGTTCAACAGCCATTTCATTAGCAGCGTTTAAGACTGCAGGCATAGTCCCAGAAGATTTTCCTGCGGCATAGGCAAGTCCCATGCATGGATATTTAAACTTGTCTGGCTCTTTAAAAGTTAATTTTCCAATTTCACTTAGGTTTAATCTTTTCCAATTAGTTTTAAATCTTTCAGGCCAACTCATCGCATATAAAATTGGTAGCTTCATATCTGGCCAACCTAATTGAGCTAATACTGAAGAATCTTCCATCTCAATCATTGAATGAATAATACTTTGAGGGTGGATAACTATTTCGATATTTTCGTAAGAGGTTCCAAATAAATAATGAGCTTCTATAACTTCTAATCCTTTATTCATAAGAGTTGCAGAATCTACAGTTATTTTTTTTCCCATATCCCAATTAGGATGTGAAGTCGCATCTTCCACTGTGACATGCTTTAAATCCTCAACGGCCCAATCTCTGAAAGCACCACCAGAAGCTGTTAAATGTATGGCTTTTAAACCCTTAGGCATCTCTCCTGTTGAAAAATCTGCATTTTCATAATTAGGTAATCCTTGTAAACATTGAAAGATAGCAGAGTGTTCTGAATCAGCGGGTAAAAGCCTACTATTATTTTTCTTTAATGCAGGAATAACAATTGGCCCTGCCGCAATTAAAGTCTCTTTGTTAGCAAGTGCAATATTTTTCCCCGCATTAATTGCTGACATTGTTGGAATTAAGCCTGCACAGCCTACTATCCCTGTTACCACAGTATCTGCCTTATCCCAGGATGCAACTGCGTTAATCCCCTGCTTTCCACCTAAAACCAAGGGAGCACCATCCAAATCTAAGTTATTAATATTATCTTTTAAATCTTCTATAAGATTTTCATCCTCAATTGCCACCACCTCTGGTTTATGTGTTTTAACTTGTTCAGTTAATAAATTAATATTTCTTCCTGCAGAAAGAGCTACGGCTTTAAACTTATCAGGCTGCTCACTAGCTATTTCGAGAGTTTGAGTCCCTATTGAACCAGTAGAACCGAGCACAGTAATGTATTTCAATTTTCTCGGATATTTCTAATATCTTCCCATTTAAAGGCGTATTTAAAAAATAAAAATTTCAAATTGGTTTTTTTCTTAAAATTTAGACCCTTATCCATGTTGTTATTCCCTTTGATTGATCAATAAGTTCAATACCTTTTTCTTTTAACAAATTCCTGATTTCATCCGCCTTCGCATAATTCTTTTCCATTTTTGCTTTCAATCTTTTATTAATAAGCGATGATATTTCTTCTTCTTTTATTTTACTTTCTTTTACTAAAATCTCTTTTTTAAGACCCAGTACCTCAGTCAACTTTTCAAGAGTTTTAAAATTCTCAAGTAGAAAGAATTTTTCATTAAGGTCTATTTTAAAACCTTCAACCCTTTGAAATTGGTTTAAAAAGTTTTTTAATGGTTTCGCTAAATCGTAAATAATTGCAATAGCACCTGCTGTATTAAGGTCATTTCCAAGAGCCTCAGAAAATTTAAGCTTTTTTTGAGATAATTCAAAACTTATTTTCTCTTTATATTCTTCTTCGAGAGATTCATTTTTATCAATAGATCTAAAAGTATCTTTTGTAAGGTCCATAAAAGAAAGGGCTACATTAATGTTTTTCCAAGCTTCTGAAGCACTTCTTAAAGCTTCTTCAGTAAAATCAAGTGGTTTTCTATAATTCACAGTCATAACAAAATATCGCAAAGTCATAGGGCTTATACCTGATTTAATTAGCTCTCTTATAGTTTTAAAATTTTTAAGGGATTTACTCATCTTTTGTCCATTTACATTGACCATCCCATTGTGTAACCAATAGTTCGCTAGTTTTTTGCCATTGGCTGATTCTGATTGGGCGATTTCATTCTCATGATGCGGAAAAATCAAATCAGAACCACCTAAATGGATATCAATAGTATCTCCTAATTCATCTTTAACCATCGCCGAACATTCAATATGCCATCCTGGCCTACCTTTACCCCATGGCGAATCAAAAAATGGTTCATCATCTTTGGCTTTTTTCCATAGAGCAAAATCTTGCGGATTAAGTTTTTTACTATTTTCCTCATTAGCCATTCTTCCTTGCTGATTGATATTTTGTTCTTGTATGTTTTGATTACTTAGCTTTCCATAATTTTTATTTTTAAAAACAGAATAATAAACATCCCCATCCCTAGAGTATGCATAACCTTTGTCCTCGAGGATTGTTATGAAGGAGCAGATATTGCATATATGATTTGTTGCTCTTGGCATACTATCCGGACGCATTATCCCTAAGGAATCCATATCTTTATGAAATTCAATAATATTCTTTTCAGATACTTCCTTCATTGAACTGCTTTCTTCTTTCGCTCTTTTTAAGATCTTGTCATCAATATCTGTAAAATTTTGAACATACTTTACTTTGAATTCACTGTAAATTAAAAATCTTCTTAATACATCCCAAGCTATATAACTTCTGGCATGACCAAGATGACATAAATCATAAACAGTTACTCCACAACAATAAATTTTTACTACATCATCAATAGGCTTAAAAACCTCAACTCTTTTGCTTAAAGTATTAAAAAGTTTGATCATCTTAAACTAAGTATTTCATAATGTTTATTTCGTCTCCATCCAATTGTCTCCAATTCCAATATCAACTAAAAGAGGAACATTTAATTTTACACAATCTTCCATAGTCTTCTTTACTAATTTCGTCGTAATTTCCAAAGAATCTGGTTCAACTTCAAACAATAATTCATCATGTACTTGTAAAAGCATTTTTGCGGGAACGTTCATTTCTATGAATTTCTTATTTAGTTGAACCATTGCAATTTTAATAATATCTGCACTTGAACCCTGAATTGGGGCATTGGCTGCGGCTCTTAGTGACTGTGCTTCCATGCCAGCTCTTCTTGCAGATTGCAAGTCAATTTCGTAAGGATCTTTTCCTATTAGTCTTCCAAGCCCATTTTTATCAAATTTAAATTCTCTCTTTCTACCAAAAATTGTTTTTACATAACCTTTTGATAAGGCAAGCCTTTCTTGAAGTTCAAGAAATTTGAAAATTTTTGAATATCTTTCTTTATATTTTATTAGGAATTCTTTTGCTTCTGAAGTACTTACTCCCGTAGAACGCGCAAACTTTTTAATTCCCATACCATAGATAACTCCGAAATTTATTGTTTTCCCAACTCTCCTCTCATCAGAAGAAATTTCTTCTTTCTCGAATATTAATCTTGCAGTCAAAGAATGAATGTCATCATTTTTATGAAATGCATTTATTAGTATTTCTTCATCTGCTAAGTGAGCGAGTATTCTTAATTCGATCTGAGAATAATCAGCTGATAAAAGTTTCCAATTCTTTTCAGGCAAGAATGCTTTTCTGATTCTCCTACTAAATTCAGTCCTAACAGGGATATTTTGAAGATTAGGATTGCTACTACTTAGTCTTCCAGTCGCTGTTGCAGCTTGATTAAAGTTTGTGTGAACTCTTCCTGTCTTTTCGTTAATAAGATTTGGAAGAGCATCAATATAGGTGCTAAGTAATTTGCTAAGAGTTCTATGTTTTATTAAATGTTGGATTATTTCATGTTCCTCGACTAATCTTTCCAGAACTACTGCATCAGTACTCCATCCTGTTTTTGTTTTTCGTGATTTTTTCTTATCCAAATTTAATTTTTCAAACAAGATCTCACCAAGTTGTTTTGGTGAAGATAAATTAAAAGTCTCCTCTGCTAACCCATAAACTTTACTTTCAATATCTTCTAAGGTACTTTTTAGTTCTTTTGAGAGTTTATCCAAATAAGGGATGTCGATGGTTATGCCATTCATTTCCATTTGGGACAATACCGGTTCTAAAGGCAGCTCGATTTCTTCGAACAATTTGATTAATTCATCTTTTTCCTTTGAAAATCTCTCTTTAAAAATTTTGACAATCTTAAAAGTAAGAAAAACATCATAACCGCAGTAAATACTTGCTTCATCAATATCAACAAATGAAAAGTCTTTATTCTTACCGACTGTTTCCTTAAATGAAGGGGGCTTAAATCCAAATAATCTAAAACTAATTTCACTTAACCCATGCTTCTCCTGATTATTAAGAAGGTAGTCTGCTAACAAGGTATCAAAGGTTACGCCTTTAAGATCAAGTCCATGATTAAAAAATATTTGCCTATCAAATTTAGAATTTTGGAGTACCTTTTCTTTGTTTGGATCTTCTATCCAATTTCTTAGCTTTGAGAAAACATCTTCAATTGATAATTGATTGGGGGTCTCTTTTTTGGTTTGATGGCCAAGCGGTATATAAAATAAATCATCATTTTCTTCTCCAAGACATAACCCTATCCCAACAAGTTCTGCATCGATTGGATTCAAACTATTGGTCTCTGTATCTAAAGAAACTATTTGATTGGTCTTGTCTAATCTTTGAATTAATTTATCAAGTAATTCGAAATCATTTACAACAATTACGTTGATTTTAGGGATTTTATTTTCACTATTTTCTAATTCATTATTACTTGAGACTTTTGGTGACTTCTCCTCCTCTTTAGCTACATTATTTTTGTCAAAACCACCTTTGCTGAAAGTTGAATTGAAAATATCAATTTGTCTAAGTAGTGTTGATAGTTCTAGTTTTTGCAGTGACTCTGAAAGTAGTTCTTGATTTATATTTTTTAATTCATAACCGTTACTTAAAATTAAAGGCACCTCAGTATTTATTTTTGCTAAATCTCTGGAAAGAAAAGCATTATGTTTATCGTTTCTGAGCTTTTCTATAACTGAACCTTTGATGAATCCTTTATATTTCTTATCGTTGTTCTGCTGAATCTTGTCCAAAGCCTGATAAATTCCATCAAGAGTATCGTTCTCTTTGAGTAAATTAATTGCAGTTTTTGGACCTACCCCTTTAATACCCGGAATATTATCAGAACTATCACCAGTTAGGGCTTTAAGATCAACTACTCTTTCTGGCGCAACACCTAATTTTTCTTTTACTCCATTCTCATTCATAAGAGTTGGATTACCACTTTTCGCATATGGGCCACCACCCATATAAAGTACATAAATATCTTTTTGATCATCTACTAATTGAAATAAGTCTCTATCTCCAGAAAGAATATTCACACACCATCCTTTTGAAGAAGCATCATTTGCAATTGTGCCTAGGAGATCATCTGCTTCGTATCCTGGAGATTTAAAAATTGGTAAATTAAGGCTTTCTTCTAAAATGATTTCTAGTTGTTCAATATCCTGAAAAAAAACATCTGGTGCTACATCTCTATTGGCCTTATAATTTGGATCTAATTCATGTCTGAAAGTTGGTTTTTCGGTATCAAACGTAATACAAACACCCTCAGCACTAATATTTTTGCAGTTATCCAGAAGGCTTTTTAGAAATCCATATGTGACACTTGTTGGAAATCCCTCTTTGGTGGTTAAACCTCCATCAATCCCTTTGCTAAATGCATAGAAGCTTCTAAAAGCAAGTGAGTGGCCATCGACTAAAAGTAAAATTGGTTTTTTAGAGTCTTCAGATTTTAAACTCATTTTCTCTTCTTAGCCCAAGGTGGAATATCAATAAAGATTTGCTCTCCAGGTTCTAATCCATCAATGACTGAAGTTTTATTTCCACTACTAATACCAATTTCGATTTTTTCAAATTTGGGAGAATTGTTTTTATCAACTTTTAAAATTCCTTTTTCACCATTTTCTGTGACAATAGAAACTGTTGGCACTAGGATTTTTTCTTCATTACCTTCGACTCTAAATTCAAGATCTGCAGTCATTCCAATTTTAATTTCTTCAAAAATATCTTTAAAATTTAAAGTTACTTCGAATGAGGTCACATTATTATCTTTTACAGCTCTTGTAGCTATTTTTTTAACTATGGCATTATATTTTTTTGAAGGATAAGCCTCAATTCTTACTGAGGCTTCTTGACCTATTTTTATTCTGCCAATGTCACTTTCAGGAACTTTGGCAACAATTTCTAGACCCTCTGATAGTTCAAAAATAAAGTTTTTGGTTTTAGGGTCTGAACTTAAGTTTGTACTTGGTGTGACATAAGATCCTATCTCTGCATATTTTGCAGTTATCTTTCCTCCATAAGGAGCTTTAATTAAATAGAAACTTTTTTCAGCTTTAGCATCATTAAGTTTGGCGCTACTAATGTTGTAGTTATTTTTATAACTTTCGTAATCTTCTTTGCTTACTGCACCTTCTTGATATAAATATTCTCTTCTTAAAAATTCAGATTTTTGTTTTTCTACATTTAATTCAAGTTCTTCAATTTTATAGATAAAGTCTTCATCATCAAGTGAAGCTAAAACCTGATCTTTTTTTACAAGATCTCCCTCAACTACTTTGATTTCTTTTATAACACCTTGCTTCCGAGGCCCAATATTGCTTGTCCTGATTGCTTTTACTTCACCACTTGTATTAATTGAATCTGAGAGGATTCCTTTTTCAACTTGAACTACAAAATCAGAAATGTCTTTTGATTTATTTTTCTTGAAGGAATTGGTTATAAAAACGAAGAATATAGTTAAAGAAAGTAATATAATTCCACTTCGTAGATTTATATTTTTTTTTATTAAATCAAGCATTTCTTTTGAAAATCAGTAATTAAGAATATTTGGGAACTAATTAAATAATCAAGACGATTATAATTATCTTATCCAAGTTTGGTTAAGTAAATACTATATTACTAGAAGAAGTTTTCTGAGTAATTTTTCCATAAATTTTTTTCAAATGTTAAAAGCCGGTATTATTGGATTACCAAATGTTGGAAAATCAACTTTATTTAATGCACTTGTAGAAAATGCTAAAGCTCAAGCGGCTAATTTCCCCTTTTGTACTATAGAACCAAATAAAGGCATAGTTTCCGTCCCAGATCAAAGGTTACAAGAGTTAGGTGATTTAAGTTCTAGCCAAGATATTATCCCAACAAAAATTGAATTTGTTGATATCGCAGGACTAGTAAAAGGAGCTAGTAAAGGTGAGGGTTTGGGAAATAAATTTTTATCAAATATTAGGGAGGTTGATGCAATAGTTCATGTTGTGAGGTGCTTTGAAGATAGTGATGTAATTCATGTTTCTGGCAAGGTAGATCCCTTGGATGACATTGAGATTATTAATCTGGAATTGAATTTAGCTGATTTATCTCAACTCCAAAAAAGAAGAGAGAGAATAAAAAAACAGGTTAGAACTAGTAAAGAGGCAGCAAAAGAAGATAATTTACTAGAAAAAATTGAAGAAGAGCTACAGAAAGGACTTTCAGTTAGATCAATATCTTTGAGTAAAGAAGAAAATTTAATAATTAAGCAACTAGGCTTCCTTACCGCTAAACCAATTATTTACGCAACAAATTTGAATGAAAATGATTTAGCTGAAGGTAATAATTTCTCATCAAAAGTTCAGAGTTTTGCAAGCAATGAAAATACAGAATGTATAAAAATATCAGCTCAAGTCGAATCTGAATTAATAGAGTTAGAACCAGAAGATAAAAAAGACTACCTTATGGGTCTAGGAGTAGAAGAAGGGGGATTAAGTTCTTTAATTAGATCAACATATAAATTATTGGGATTAAAAACATATTTCACTACTGGTGAAAAGGAGACAAAAGCATGGACGATAAAAGATGGGATGACTGCGCCACAGGCAGCGGGAGTAATTCATACTGATTTTGAAAAGGGATTTATAAGAGCTCAGACTATTTCATATCAAAATTTAATTGATTCAGGTTCAATTGCAAATGCAAAAACTAAAGGTCTTTTAAGAAGTGAAGGTAAGGAATATATTGTTAACGAAGGCGATGTAATGGAGTTCTTATTTAATGTTTAGTAAGTCTCTTATGGCTTACTATTTTTAAATTCAAAAAATGAAATTAATAAAATTAAGATACATCCTAAGCAACTTCCTATTAACCCAAAAACAATTGTTGTAAAGCCATCATCGTAGCCATATTGTAATTGTGGTAAGTGAGGGGGTATTGGCATTATTTTTCAACAGAATTTTCAATATCTTCCAGTAAATGTTTAGTTGATCTACTAAAACCATTACTTTTTAAATAGTTTTGAGCCTCTCTAAATTTTTCAGCTACTCTTTTTGCATAAGGAGTATTCATAGAATTTTGAGTCATGTTGAAAATGCGACTCACTTTATAATCTGATTTAGGAATACCCTTGATAAGTATTCAAAAATACAAGAATATAAAAATAGGATTTTTTACTTACTTAGAAATTTATTGTGAAAAAGTTTTTGATTCTCCAAAATAAAGTTTTTACAAATTATAAAAATTGAAAATTACAAATATGTTATTAATTGTTTTTTTGCTGATTGTTTTTTTTGTACTTTTATTTCTATTATTCTTTTATTCAAAAAGAAACAATAAGTCAGCCCAAAAAACAACAATTAGTCCAACTTATGTTCATGTCTTAAAAGAACAAGAATTTAATCCTGATATAAGTACAGATAATTGGGATTTACACAAACTTAGATTAGATAAATTTAGAAGATCACAATATAAGGGATTAACTTTCTTTGTAAGTTCAGAAGATAGAATTTACTATCTTTCTGAAGAAGGGGATAAAGTTTATTGCTAACAGAAGAAATTAATTTTATAAATAGGAAAAGCCCGATAGAAATTAATAATATTAAATGAAGTATTTATTTTTATTATCAGAAAAGTTCTACAGGTTTATTGAATGGGAGTGGAATACCTTAAAAAATCTAAGAAGAAAAAGAAAGAATTTTTTTTTAAGAGGGTCATTTGCTTTATTTAGTTTATTCTCTATTCTTTTTTTAATATTTTCGCCTCCTATTGCTTTTGGAATATTATTTGGAGAGGGATTGAAGTTTAGCATTTTTTTTATTTGGATATGGATTTTAAATTTAAAGTTTTTTTGAAAATGTATAATTTTTTTTCGATATTATTTAAAATTAGGAATATAAAAAAATTTACCCTATGCCAAAAATATTCAAACAAAATAAGTATGCTTTGTTAGGAGCAAATATATTAATAATTTTACTTTGGGTAACTATATCTTCCTTTTTGATGAAATTATTTCAAAGCGAAAATGCCCCATTTTATATATATAAAATTTCTTTTTTAATAAAATGCCTCCCTCCTATTTGGATCACTTGGTTCCTTTGGATAAAAAGAGGTGGTTTAAAAAGATAAATAACAAAAATATTTTTTGTGTATTTATTATAAAAATGAATCTGTTAAGCTCTGTGAGCTTATTTGCAGTTTTCATGAAAAAACTAATTAATTTAGAGATTGTTTTTAGCTAATAAACAATCTCTTTTTTTCTCTCATAAAAAAGTGTTTGTCAGTATCACTATTGACAAACACTCATGACAATCAATTTTTAGAATTAAACAGACAATCTATTATCAATTTCTACTACTCCAGAATCCATAAGACGGCCAATTTTAATAACTAAAGCCATATCTAGCCTTGAAAATTCAGATTGATGGTTAGTTATCCAATCAAGTTCTGAAAGAGTTATAACTCCCAAAGTATTTACTTTAAGAAAAAGTAAGCCTAAATTCATTTTAAAAAATTCCTGGAATTATCCAGCCGAATAAGCCATAATTTACAACTAATGCAAATAGGCCCATCATTGCCATTCTTCCATTAGTTCTTTCTGCGTTTTGCCAATAAGTTTGTTTTGAATTTTCCATTTATCTGATTTGTAAAATTGTTAAGTAGTAAGTTTTAAACGAAACCAGGAATTATTTGACCTGTTGTTAGATATGCTCCCATAGCAGCAATAAGTCCAAGCATTGCGAATCTGCCATTTAGAGTTTCAGCAACAACTTTTTCTTTTTCGATTGTTTTGACTTTTGTGTTTGTGTTTGTTTTTTTCATTTGATTAGAAGATGAATAGATTGAATTTTCGTTTTGAAATTGCTTGGTTAAATAAGCAACGAGGATGGCTGTAAAGAATACAATTACGGCTAAAAAACCTGAAAGTGGACTCATTAAAAAATGCCAGGAATAATTTGTCCAGTTGAAACGTAAGCCCCTACTAATGCCACAAGGCCGATCATTGCCCAACGACCATTAACTTTTTCTGCATTTTGTGGGTAGCTATCGTATGAAACAGACTCATCTATGTAAGGACGTGTTTCAGTAGGAAACATGTTCTGTCTGCCGCCTGATTCAGTAGTAACGTTTGAATTAGCCATTGAAGTTATGTAATTGTTAATTAATGTAACACTACTATTAACAAATGTAAAGTATAAGGCCCAAATTAAATTATTTTCAAGATATTTATGACATAAATGTAACATAACCGTGACATATACTTAAAAATAGATGTTTTAGGCTTGCTATGCTTTACAAATTGGTCCACAAACTATTAATAGTTCAATTCCTTGTTTAAGTATTTATTTTTAAATCTTTAGATAGATATCAATTTGGTAGAAAAAAATACATCATTTGAAGTTTCAAATGAATATTTTATAGATATTAATCCAATTTAATTATTATGGAATTCGC